>CAZYMK010000357.1:0-3411 GCA_964648885.1 uncultured Geobacter sp.
ACTGACAGGCGCGAATCGGCTATCCGCTCTGCCTTGGCTATCAGTTCTCTGATCTGGGGGGTGGTGCCGAGGATGGAGGAAAAGGGAAAGGAACGGCGCAGATTTTTCTTGAGGGTGCTGTTCTCACGGGCCAACTGTTCTCTGGCCGCCCGCAACTGGACCTCGGTCTGACGCAGCTCTTCGATCATCTGCTCAAGCCGGAACTCGCGGGCCTCGATCTTGACCGCCATCAGGCCGAACGACTCGGCAAAACGGGCTATTTGGGGAGGATACTGGCCGCTCTTGGTCAGTTCAAACAGATCATCATACTGTCCAAAACGGCCCTGAGAGAGCTCTTCCGTCACGGCAATCAGCCGCTGCAGTAACTGCTTGGTGGCATATTCAGGCATCTGGCTGGTTCCTTTGCAGTGTTGCAATCACCTGATCTGTTCCCGGATCGACCTGATAATCTCAGCCGCCTTTTCAGGATCACGGTAGGTCCGGCTTAGCTGTTGTTGATGGCTTAAGGCCGCTTTGGATGCGACAGCCGCCGGCTGGACTATGGCACGAACATCATCAGTGCCATCACAGAAGCTGAGCCGTTCCTGGGGCAACCGGCCATTCAGGAAATAGTCGGCAACCGTCAGATCAACACAGGGGGTACTATAGGGGAACAGACCATGGCGGTATTCATATTCCACCACCACCATCCGGGCCTTGCCAAGCCGGGCAAACCCGTTCATGGCCCCCTCAATCGGTGTCATGGCATCGAAGCGGCTTTGCAGCATCAGGGGACCCTCGGTCACCGTGTCAACAGCACTGATCGGCGGCTTCTGCACCGTGGGCCCGCCCCAGTAGAGACAAGGATGCTGCGTCACCTTGCCGCCATACAGCGGATAATCGGCAAGCTGCCGGTTACCCATCAAAATCCAGAAATCAAGTGATGCGTTACTGGGAGTATCGTTACAGACAACGGCGTTAAACACTGCATCACTTGGCAAGAGCAGTATGTTTTGCTGAGCAGGTGGGGCAGACAGGCCGTGGTACAACTCTTGCGCACTGGCCTGCGCGATCTGGTTATCGGCCTCATCTGGCAGAAAACGAGTGGTTGCGATGACATTCAAAATGGCAGCATCATCGGCACCCGGATGAGTCTGGACAATGCCATCCAGCACCTGGGCTGCCCGCAACCAGTACAGGTTGCGATCAATCTGTGCCGCCGACTGTTCCGGGGCGCTGAACGCTATCTTTTTCAGCAGCAGCTCTTTCAACCGTACGGTTGCCAGTGCGGGAAAGAGCTGACGGACCTCTTCTGCAGTGGCTCCCAGGCTGAATTGAGCATGCTTGCGGGCAGCATAGGGAGCCATGTAGTCATCCAGCAGCCGTTGCCTGCCCGACGCGTCCATCAAGAGCGCATCATCAAAGGTTCCGGCCACATTCATGCTGCTGTCCAGCAGCATCCTGCCGGTATGCTGAGGAAAACGGCTTGCGTACCAGGTGCCCAGCCAGGTGCCGTAGGAATAGCCGATATAGTGCAGCTTTTCATCACCCAGCAGGTGACGGATCAGATCCATATCCCTCACGGTCTGCTCGGTGTTGATGTAGGGGGTCAACGGATTTTTAAGGCTGGTTTTGGCGATCAGTTCGGCATTGTAAAGTTGGGCACGGACGTTCTGCTCACTGCGGTCATAAAAGGAGGTTTGTTTCAGTTGTTCATTACTCCCGCTGACCAGTTGAGTGCTGGCGCCGGTACCACGCGGTGAAAAACCGATCAGGTCATAGCGGTTGGCCAACGTTGCCAGGGCAGCCCCGATCTCGTCCTGCGGATTGACTTTGCTCCAGAGAAACCCGTACAAAACGGGAAAATAGAGCCCATCCACCCCAGGTCCGCCGGGATTGAAAAAAATGGCACCGCTGCGTTCGGCCGTTCTTTGCGCAGCAGTGCGCGTTATGGCAATCTTGAGATCACCCTTGCCGGGGTTGTCATAGTCAAGCGGCACCCTAATCATGGCACACTTCAAGCGGTCGCCAAGGTCTGCCTGGGCATCCTGCATCAACAGATTGAAGCCAGCACCAAGGATACCGGGATCACAAGCCTGCCAATCTACCACCTGTGACTTGTAGGCGGCCAGCGGATCAGGAGCAGGCAAAGGCGCCGACGCAGGGTTGCCGGAGTCGGATGAGCACCCGGACAAGGTCATCAGGACGACAGAACAGATTACGGTAAAGACTGCCCTCAGATTAAGCACAGTACAACTCTCCTGGTATGGCCCGCCACGGCGGTGGATACGCCTGTTCTTGCTTCGGCTGCTGCATAGACCTGCCGCTACCTTCTTACCGGCCAGATGTAGAACGGCCGATCGGTAGGAACGGCCATGGAAGCGATAGTGCCGCCACCGATCTGGACTATGTACATGCGCTCTGCGCCCCTTTGACTGGCTGTGCTTGTCCAGTAGTAACGTCCGGTCACGTTGGAAAACATACTGCGGCTGGTATACAGATCATACAGCTCTGACTTGGTGGGAAGACGCCATTGGCCGGGGGTGGAGTTGTCTTTTAATCCGCACTGACCAGCAGCAAGCTGTGCGGCTAACCCCTTCGCCCCATCCCAGGATGCGGGTCCCAGGCATCCGGCGTCCTTCAGCCAGACCAGACCGTTTACCGTTACCGTTCCGTTGCCGTTGTCTCCGCCAAAGCTTGCTGATGGTACCGTCATGCAGAAAAGCACTGCTGCTGCCAGTACGGTCAAAATGTTCCTGTTCATGGGTGTGATCCTCTCTTTTTTGTGTGATGTTAACAGCCGACACCATGGTCAGTTTGTCTCGGCTCTGTCTTGTTTGAAACGTTCCTTCGAGGGTTAACTATTTCATAGTAGAGGTTCTTGCAAAAGTCCAGAAAAGTCCCCTCCCCAGGAGGGCCGCTGGGGGGAGGAAATGACTTTTGCAAGAGGCTCAGTAGTTTTTCTATTCATCGAGAGCCTGCTACTGCCAGCCGCTGTTCGGATCCTGGGTCTGCGTGCAGGCCGGACTGTTACAGAGCAGATCACAGAATTTTTTCAGGTCGGTCATCGGGAAGTCAAACGGGACAACGGCCGCGCCGTAATTGTCCCGGCACTGGTATCTGCCATTTTCCCGTATGCAGGAATACGATTTGAACTGACAGCCCACCAGGTGGCCTTTTTCCACAAGACCGTTTACCACCTTTGTTATGGCGTTGGGGTGAACGGTGCAACGCTTGCTGAAGTAATCCGGGTTGCTGGGGCACATGAAGGTTTGAGCCGCAGCCATATACGGCAGAGCCAGCAGCGCAACGATGATTCCCATACCTGCCAACCCTGTTTTTTTCATAGCATCCCCCTTCTTTGTACCTGTGCGTTGATCTGCTACTGCTTGATTGCCTGTTGCAGATGGCATGCCAGACTCAAATAACGCA
>CAZYMK010000358.1:0-2584 GCA_964648885.1 uncultured Geobacter sp.
ACTATCCACAGGGATTTGTGAAGTATGGGGTCGACCCTTCAGATGTTGCCCAAGAGATTGACAAGGCCGAGGTGACCGTCGTTCAGGACATCTTCCCTTCAAACGAGCTGTTAGCGCATCTGCAGGGCTCCATGATTGATATCATCACGTCCATTGCCATGTTCTACGATCTTGAAGCACCGGTCGCCTTCACGACGGGAATCAAGAATATCCTGGCCCCTGAAGGCATCTGGGTATTCGAGATGTCCTACATGCCAACAATGCTCAAGATGACCTCCTATGACACTATCTGTCACGAGCACCTCGAGTATTACAGCCTGGCGGTGATAGAAAATATCCTCAAACAGAGCGGCTTGAAGGTCTTCAACGCCGAGCATAATGACATCAATGGCGGTAGCCTGCGTTGCTATGCCACCCATGCCGACAACTTTTCCTATAAAAAGGAGCAATACCAGCACAATCTCAAGGCGATACACCAGGAAGAGTTCGACTTGATGCTCGACACCGATAAGCCCTACAAGCATTTTCAGGACCGGATCAATGTCCACCGGGAAGAGCTGCTATCGCTGCTCAAGAGCCTCAAGAAAGCCGGCAAAACGATCCACATCTATGGTGCATCCACCAAGGGCAATACGATTCTGCAGTGGTGCGGCATTGACAACAGGATCATCGATTATGCCGCTGAACGCAATCCGGACAAATACGGGGCATATACTCTGGGAACCGACATCCCCATCATAAGCGAGGCGGAATCCCGTGCCATGAAACCGGACTATTACCTTGTCCTGCCATGGCATTTCAAGGAAGAGTTCATCGATCGGGAAAGGGAAACTGTTGCAAACGGCACCGGCCTGATCTTCCCTTTGCCGACCATAGAGATCATCACCCAGGAAGGGATTTCAAAACCGTGAAGGCCCTAGTTTTCGGAGTGAACGGACAGGATGGACACTACCTGTCCGCAGCATGCCGCGCGCGCGGCATGGAGGTCATTGGCGTTTCACGGAGTTGGGGAGACTGGCTTACGGGTGATGTTGCCGTGCTTGAATTTGTCGAGGGTCTTATCAAAGAACATCAGCCTGATATCATTTTTCATCTGGCTGCTAATTCAACGACACGCCATGACGCATTGTTTGAACACCACCGAACTATTAGCCAGGGGACCTTGAACATCTTAGAGTCGGTACGGCGCTGGGCGCCGGCATGCAAAGTATTCATAACCGGAAGCGGGTTGCAATTCATCAATACCGGCGCCCCCATTGCCGAAACAGATCCGTTCGACCACAACAGCAGCTATGTGATTGCCCGGAACTATTCCGTCCAGGCAGCCCGCTACTTCCGGAGTCTGGGCATCAAAACCTATGTGGGGTACCTGTTTCACCACGAAAGTCCTTTGCGCAAGCCGAACCATGTCAGCCAGAAGATTGTCCAGGCTGCACTTCGGATAGCGGGTGGGAGCAGCGAATCGATCCAGCTCGGCGATACCTCCACCAGCAAGGAATGGACCTTTGCTGGGGATGTGGCGGAGGCGGTCATGACCTTAGTACACCAGGACAGCGTGTACGAAGCGACCATCGGCTCCGGAGAGACGCACACCATCAAGGAATGGCTTGATGCCTGTTTCGGCCTGATCAATGTTGACTGGCACACCCATGTCAGTTCGATCGAAGGGTTCACGGCAGAATATCCCCAATTGCTTTCGGCGCCTGTTACAATCAATTCGCTCGGTTGGCGCCCCCGGGTCGGTTTTCGCGACCTGGCCGCGCTGATGATGGGAATCAATTGAAACATGCTGGAAAATACTTATACATGAGTAGCAAAGCTCATATAGGTGGAGCTGTTTGAAAGTCCTGATCATCAAAACATCCTCTCTGGGTGATATCATCCATGCCCTACCGGTTTTGGATTACCTGCGACAGGTAGTGCCGGAAGCCAGTATTGACTGGGTTGTGGAAGAACCGTTTGCCTGTCTGGTTGAGCATAACCCGCTGCTGTCAAAAGTTCATCGGATCAGGACCAAAGCTTGGCGCAAGGCTCTGTTCTCAGCGCAGACATGGCATGAAGTTGGTGCGCTGAGAAGGGCACTGCGGGCAGTGCCGTACGATTTGGTGTTTGATCTGCAGGGGAATCTGAAGAGCGGCCTGATAGCCTGGTTGACAGGTGCAAAAAAGCGTATTGGCTTCAGTTTAGAGGCACTACAGGAAAAAATAAATGTTTTGTTCACTAGTCGAAAGGTATGGTTCCGCCTGCAGGATAATCGTGCTTCCCTCCGGTATCTGCGGATCGTCAGTGAACCGTTTGGCCGCGATTATGCTGATTTTAAAATAGCTCCGATGCTTGTCGCCTCACCAGAAGACAAGGCAGTAGTGGACACCTATCTATCCGGTTTGCCCCCAGGCCCCAAATTTTTACTGCAGGTGGGTACAACTTGGGACACCAAGCTTTGGTATTCCGATGGTTGGGTGGAGCTAGCGAAGCGCATTCTGGAATGGTGGCCTGGTGCTACGCTGTTGATTAACTGGGGCAGTCCAGTAGAAAAAACGCTGGGTGAACGGATTGCTGTCGAGGTGAGTTCTGCGGTTAGACT
>CAZYMK010000358.1:2594-3402 GCA_964648885.1 uncultured Geobacter sp.
GACTGCTACCCTGGTTAAAGATTAAGGAGCTGATCCCGTTGATTCAGCAGATGGATCTGGTGATCGGCGGTGATACCGGTCCGATCTACATTGCCGGGGCGGTGGGCGTACCTACGGTTTCACTCTACCGCGCCACTCGAGCCGAACTTTATGCACCGGTTGGGCCTTGCCATCGTTCCGTTCAGGCAGTCATGTCCTGCACTGGCTGTCTGAAGAGCCGGTGTGAGCGTGATGAAGAGTGTCGCCATAGTATCTCTGTTGATATGGTTGCTGATGCCGTACAGGCTGTTATGAACCAGGAAAGGTGTTAAGATATGCTGAAAATACTCCAACTTATTGATCTTGAATCCGCCTTTGATTGTGCGATTGAACGATGGCATGACAACGATGCCACCTTTGATGTGTTGGATGGAAACGTGAACCCAGTCGCCCTGGAGCTTGCCTGGCGCAACTTCCTTCTCTGGCATGAGGAAGACAAGGCTCGCCGGACAGATGTTGATGACAGTGCTATCGCAACGGTCAAGCGGGCTATCGACCGTTTGAACCAGCAGCGAAACGACCAGATTGAGAAGCTTGACGAAGCAATTCTGGTGGAAGTGTCTAAATCCGTTTCTGAACCGTCAGCAGAAGCCATTAATTCAGAAACTCCCGGCAGTATCGTGGATCGCATCTCGATCATGTCGCTCAAGGTCTACCACATGGAAGAAGACAGTCGCCGTGATGATATCGATGATGAACACCGGCGGTGCTCACTGCACAAACTGGCAGTTCTGCGGTTGCAGCGGCATGACCTATGTGTTGCTCTTGA
>CAZYMK010000359.1:0-3399 GCA_964648885.1 uncultured Geobacter sp.
TGCAATCACCTTCCTGACCGGATCGTAGAGCAGGATCGGCACGCAATCAGCCACCGTGACCCCGATCATGGTGCCTGGCTGGTTGGTGATGATCCCGTCGGCCTCAATCCCCAGAAAGTGGCCGAGATCGTCATTGGGTGTGTCAATCACCAGCAGATCGCTGCCGTGGTTCTGACGAACCGTGACCAGCTGTTCCTGGGAAATGCCAAAGGTACGGGTCAGGACACTGCGGTTTCCCTCCACATTGTGCGGCGAATCTTCAGTCGTGGTCCCCAGGTTCAGTGAGTTGTAGGGCGGGCGGGATACCCCTTCATGACGGGTGGTAAAGCCCTGGATGGTTGCCGGGGCTGTGCTTTCAAAGCAGGGAGACAGGTAATGTATCTTCCCGGTACGGATGACATCCATCAGATTTTCCTTTGCCTTTCAGGTATCAATACGGTTTAATGCGCTCCGTAGCGCTGCCGCCAGACATAGGCGGCAACCAGACCGCAGCAGGCCACCAGCACCCAGACCAGGGCGCGGTGTGACCAGGCCACTACCAGTTCCCGGTTCTGGCCGATGGCGTAGCCGATCCAGGTCAGGATGCTGCACCAGATACCGGCCCCCAGTACGGTGTAGGCTGAAAATTTCAGGTGATTCATCCCGGCCACACCGGCCGGTATGGAGATCAGATGGCGCACCACCGGCAGTAATCTGCCGATAAAGGTTGAAATCTCTCCGTGACGCAGGAAGAACTCCTCAATACGCTCAAATTTGTCCGGCGGGATCAGGACGTAACGTCCGTACGCAAGGATCAGGGGGCGGCCCAGGTAATGGGCGGCAAAGTAGTTGGCGTAGGCACCGGCCAGGCTGCCAAAGGTACCGGCGAGAATGGTCGGCAGCCAGTCCATGCGCCCCTGATGGATCAGGTATCCGGCCGGCGGCATCACCAGTTCACTGGGAACCGGAACGATGGAACTCTCCATGGCCATCAACAGAAAAATACCGGGGTAGCCCATGGTGCCGATCGTCTCAAGCAGCCAGTTGACCAATGCATGCAACATAGTGCCTCTTTCCGGTAAAATGAACCTTCTTATACCTTACTTTGCCCTGCTGTACAACCGCCGCTCGAAAGGAATCGTTATGACCCGTTTTCGCTGGTGCCTGCTTCTGCTGCTGGTCCCGCTTGTACTGAACGGCTGTGCTGCCTATCAGAACATGAATCGCCGTGAAGCCTGTGACAAATCGATCAAGGACTACACCAGACTGGTCCGCTGGCAAGAGGCTGAAAAAGCAGCTATCGCCTTTGTTGATGCCAGGCAACGCCCTGCCTACGACAAGGCTGCCGAATCACTGCGCCGCAGACATGTCACCATTGCTGATGCGCGGATCCTTGCCCAGCAATGCCTGAATGAGAAACGAACCGCTGAGGCAACGGTTGAGTTTGATTACTTTATCCTGCCGGACAATCGCTTGAAGACCCTGACCGACCGCCAGGCGTGGGTCTTCCGCGAGAGCACCAAAGAAGAACCTGATCTGGGTGACGGCTGGAAGCTGACCTCGCCGTTGCCAGACTTCAAATAACCGGATGCCGGTTCTGCAGCAGCAGGTAGCTGCGTTTCTCGAATACCTTGAGACCCAGCGCAACGCCTCTCCTCATACCATAGCCGGTTATCGTTCCGACCTGGCCGGTCTGGTGACCTTCATCACCCGGCAACGGGGCAGCGAGGTGGATGCAGCCGGAGTTGGCCATCTGTTGCTGCGCCTCTACCTTGCCAGCCTCAGCTCGGCCACTGATCAGCACAAAGCCTATACGAAAAGCAGCATTGGCCGGAAACTGGCTGCGGTCCGGGCCTTCTTTGGCTGGCTCACCAGAAACGGACAGCTGGCTGCCAACCCGGCGGAACTGATCAGCAGCCCCAAGCAAGAGCAACGACTGCCGTTTCATCTGAACATTGACCAAACCTTTGCGCTGCTTGAGGCACCTGACCAGACAGAGGGGCAGGCTCCTCATCGGCTGCGCGACATTGCCCTGCTTGAGCTGCTGTATTCAAGCGGCTTGCGGGTATCGGAACTGACCGGCCTGAATATCGGCGATATCGACTATGGCAGCGGCATGGCACGGGTATTGGGCAAAGGCAGCAAGGAGCGGATCGTGCCGGTCGGTTCCCAGGCTCTGTCTGCGATTGTCCGCTACCTTGACCAGCGGGGTCGGCCCGATGAATCAGCTCCGTTATTCCTTGGGGCACGGGGTGGCAGAATCCACCGCCGAACCGTGGCAGCACTGGTCAAACGCTGGTCAACCCTGGTCAATACCTTTCGCACGGTTACCCCCCATACGCTGCGCCACACCTTTGCAACCCACCTGCTGGAACAGGGGGCTGATCTGCGTTCTATTCAGGAACTGCTCGGCCACGCATCACTCTCCACAACCCAGAAATACACCCATGTGGGGCTTGATCAACTGCTGGCCGTGTATGACAAGGCACACCCGCGGGCACAAAAAAAGGGGGATGAGTAGTCAACTCATCCCCCTCAACTCTTTTGGCAGACTGTTTAGCCCGGTTCCACGCTTACCTGGGCCCCCTCTTCCACCTTCAGCTTGCGCTCGATACCGGGGCCTATCACCAAAGCACCATCGTAGAGCATATCCACATCATTGATGACCATGACCGGAAAGACACCACCACCGCCTGCCTGGGTTGTCACCTTGATTTTTTTACTGGTTTTACCGAAGAAATCGCTTAATTGTTTGGCGGTTACCTGGCTGACTGCCACCATGCCCAGCTGATCAAAGCTGCTGCCGACATCACCTTTTTGCAGGTGGGCAATCCGCAACGGCAGGCCGGGAGCCGGTGCAGCCATAGCTACTGCAGCGGCTGCCGCTGGAGCTGCCACGGCCTGGGGCAGCAGCTGTTCAAGCTTGCGCAGGGCAAGATTAAGCGTGATGTTGACCATGGAAAGATTAACGGTCTTTGAACAGAGCACATTGATAAAGGCGCCCTTCAAAGGCCTGATCAGCATACGGCCTTCGGCAAAACGCAGCTCCATTCCGGCAAGGGTCTGGGATACCTGCAGGGCATGCAGACAGTCCACCATCATGCCGGCTGCTGTGCCCAGTTGGGCTTCATCAAGCACCAGCGGACAGGCGGCGGCAAGGATCTTACCCTGCTCATCATAGAGGCTGCAGCCAATGACTCCGTCAATTGCGGTTATCTGTTGCAGTAGTGTCTGCATCTGTCCCTACCTCCCCGGCACCAGAGCCGCTCTGACATCAGCTTCAACGGCATCAATCCTGCTGCCGGCCGCCACCGCAATCCCCAGGTAGTGCTGTTTTGAGTCGTACATCAGCAGATCGAACTGCTTGGTCTGCACCGCTGCTGATTTGAGCTCCCCCAACCCCAGCAGTTCTCCCAGGCT
>CAZYMK010000360.1:0-3396 GCA_964648885.1 uncultured Geobacter sp.
CCTAACCCTCCCCCTCCTGGGGAGGGGACTTTTCTGGACTTTTGCAAGAACCTCAACTTTTAGATTTTTCTCTGTGTTCTCTGTGCCCTCTGTGTTTCAAATGTATTTCGTGGTTCAAAAGGTATTCGTAATAGCCGCCAGATCCCCAACTCATTTTGATTACGGTATTCGTGCAATCCGATGGTCATACCGATATGTCCATCACGGGGCTGTTCACGGTAGGTGCCCAGCAGGCGATCCCACCAGGGTTGGCAGAAGCCGAAGTTACTGTCGGTTTCTTTGGGAATCACCGAGTGATGCACCCGGTGCATGTCCGGCGTGACCAGCACCAGCCGCAACCAGCGATCAACCGGTCCGGGAAGGGCCAGGTTGGCATGGTTGAACAGTGAGGTGGCGTTGAGGATGATCTCAAACAGCAGCACGGTCAGCGGCGATATGCCGAACAGCAGTACCACCGCCATCTTGATCAGCAGGGACAGGCCGATCTCGATCGGGTGGAAACGGGTACCGGTTGATACATCGATATCCAGATCAGTGTGGTGCATCCGGTGCAGCCGCCACAACAGCGGTATCCGGTGAAACAGGCGGTGCTGCAGGTAGATGATCAGATCAAGGATCAGCAGACCTGCAATCATTTCGATCCAGCCTGGCAGGCCAAACAGGTTGAACAGCCCCCAGCCGTGGGCCTGGGCTGTGGCTGCCAACGATACCGGCAGCACCGGAAACAGCAGACGAACCGCTACCGTATCAGTGATGATGACCCCGATGTTGGTCTGCCAGCGCTGTAGCTTTGCCGTGCGTAAGGGACGTCTGGGCCAGACCGCTTCAGCCAGTGCCAGCAGGGCAAAGATTGACAGGAACGCCAGCAGACGCAGTGTATCCGGATTCGTCGGCAGCATCAGTTCCTCTGCCATTTCAGCCAGCCGGACAGCAGCTTTTTTACCAGAGGTGTCAACCGGGTGCGGTTGTAGGCATCAGCCAGTTTTTTGATCACCTCTGCCTGGGTAGGGTAGGGGTGAATGGTTTTGGCAATGGCACCCAGGCCCAGGCTGTTGGTAATGGCTACAGAAAATTCGCCTATCATCTCACCGGCGTGGCGGGCCACAATGGTGGCTCCCAGAATACGGTCAGTGCCTTTTTTCAGATGTACCCGGGCAAACCCTTCTGTTTCTCCGTCCAGCACTGCCCGGTCAACATCGGAGAGCGGCACGGTCAGTGTGGCAACTTCAATCCCCTTTTCCTGCGCATCCCGTTCATACATCCCCACATGGGCGATCTCCGGATCAGTATAGGTGCACCAGGGGATGATCAGATCTGAGACTTTTTGACGTCCCTTGAACAGGGCATTGGCCAGCAGGATGCGGGCCATGGCATCGGCTGTGTGGGTAAACTTGTAGGCAGAGCAGATATCTCCGGCAGCATAAATACCGGGATTGCTTGTCTGCAGTCGGTCATTAACCAGGACACCGCTGTGATCGTACCTGACGTTGGCCGTCTCAAGTCCTAGCCCTTCGACATTGGGCGCACGCCCGACACCAACCAGAATCTGATCTGTAAACACCTGTATCCGCTGGCTGTTTTTCTCCAGCACCAGCAGCTTATCATTGCCCCGTTGTTCAACACCGCTGATGGTAACTCCCATCTGCAGCTCAATCCCCTCATCAGCAAAGGTGTTCTGCAGAATCTCGGCAGCATCGCGGTCTTCCCGGCCCAAAATATGCGGACCAAGCTCAATCAGGGTGACCCTGCTGCCAAACCGGCTAAAGGCCTGGGCCAGTTCGCAGCCGATCGGGCCTGCACCGATCACCGCCAGCCGTGGCGGCAGTTCAGTCAGGGAGAAGACGGTCTCATTGCTAAGATAGCCTGCCTCAGCCAGTCCAGGGATCGGCGGCGCAGCAGCCCGTGCACCGCTGCAGACGGCAGCTTTTTTGAATCGTAACGTTTTTCCGTCTACCGCTACGCTGTCCGGTCCGCTGAATCTGCCTTCGCCAATAAAAACATCCACGCCGAGTTCGTCGCGGAAACGACGGGCAGAGTCATGATGGCTGATATCGGCCCGCAGTTTTCTCATCCGCTCCATGGCACTGCCAAAATCAAAACCGGTCTTTTGGCCATCCAGTACGCCAAATGCAGCAGCATTACGGGCATGGTGCAGGGCGCGGGAGGCACTGATAATCCCCTTGGATGGCACGCAGCCAACATTCAGGCAGTCGCCACCCATCAGATGCCGTTCGATCAAGGCAACCTTTGCCCCCAGCCCGGCCGCACCGGCAGCACAGATCAGGCCGGCAGTACCGGTGCCAATAACCACAAGGTTGTAGCAAGGCGCAGGTTCGGGATTAATCCAGTTTGTAGGATGAACGTTTTCTGACAGTAGCCGGTTTTCAGCGGTATCGGGCAGAAGCCGTGGCATCAGGGAGCCTTCACAAACTGCATGGCAGCAGAGTTGATGCAGTAACGCAGCCCGGTCGGTTTGGGACCGTCGTTAAAGACGTGGCCCAGGTGCGCATCGCAGCGGCTGCAGACCACCTCTACACGGCGCATGAACAGTGAGCTGTCATCATGCTCGGTAAGGTTCTCAGCCGCAACCGGCTGCCAAAAACTTGGCCAGCCGGTACCTGAGTCAAACTTGTGCTCAGAGCTGAACAGGTCATTGCCGCAACCGATGCACTTGTACAGTCCCTTTTGATGGTTATTCCAGGTTACACCGGTAAAGGGGGCTTCAGTGCCCTGGTTGCGGGTTACGTTAAACTGCTGTGGGGTCAGTTGCTTTTTCCACTCTTCCTCGGTCTTTACAACTTTTTCGCTCATGATGTACCCCTTTGTGGCAACTGAATAGAGTTTGACCAATACCGGCTTTCCTGTTTCAGCCCCCGGCATTGCAGTGGTTTTGGCTGTTGAACTGTTATTACAGGCCACCAGTACGGTAACGAACAGTGCAGCAACAAGCAGTGTATAACGGTTCATGGTGTTACCTCTCTCCAGGCTAATGCCCAAGGCTACTACCCCACAACTCCTTCAGGCGATTGTCCCGTCCGCAACTTGACCGGTAGTAACGATAACGGATCGGATTCTTTTTGTAGTACTGGTGGTGGTATTCTTCTGCCGGATAAAAGGTGCCGGCCCTGACAACTTCAGTCACCACCGGTTCTTTGAATGATTTGGTTTTGCTTATGGCTTCTCTGGACAGCAGTGCCAGTTTTTTCTGCTCTTCAGTGTGGTAGAAGATGCCGGCCCGGTACTGGTTGCCGATGTCACAGAACTGCCGGTCAGCAACCGTGGGATCAATGTTGCGCCAGAAAACCTGCAGCAGTTGTTTATACCTGATCTTTGACGGATCGTAGCTGATCTGCACCGCTTCGGTATGGCCGGTGCCACCGGCAGAGACTTCCTTGT
>CAZYMK010000361.1:0-1149 GCA_964648885.1 uncultured Geobacter sp.
ATTTTTTAAAATCCTGTCAACGATCTTAGGAGTATTTCTATTTATTTTCGCATCATTTTATTTTAATAATGACATAATTACATGGCTCTACCAGCCTACTAATAATATAAGCCTTATTGCTATCATTATTACTGTAGCAGCCTTAGTTCTAATTGTGATAATTAAAAAATTAAACAATATTTATGATCTTATTATCCATATAAACTATGAGCAAGGCGACGACTATGAAGAATAGTAAAACTATTGACGAGTAACCTAATATTAGGCCTGGGGCACAGGGTAATTTATAAGAATATCACAAATATCTTTTTTAATTAAAATTGTTATAGCATCTAACGGCAAATCATTAGTATCGTTACCAAAAGGGTTCTCAACCTCTTCAGCTAACGTCTCCAAACTCGCAAGAATAAAAAACATATAGCTAGTTATTAACGCTGTCCAATAACCAAACTCTGGAGCAAAAACAAATGGCATACTTACAATATAAGTGAACACAAACTTATTAATAAAAGCATGATATGAGTATGGTATTGGTGTATTTTTAATTCTCTCACAAGAACCACAAATATCAGATAAAGCAGTTATTTCATCATTCCTGGATTCAACCTCGAAGTGCGACTTCGGTCAATTTGTTGTGGTGACTGAGAATGCGTAAAGTCTCAGTTCCCTTGACCTCGCCGTCGAAGAAGCACCATGAACTATACACACCTCAGTCAATCCGAAAGATACCAGATGGTGTGGTTGCCGCCCTCCCAGACGGCATCGAGATGTGCCAAGTTTGTGAGTGTTAGAGCTCACAGAGCGGAAAGGGAGGCAACCATGGATAAGAATACGATGATCGACGTTGATCTGGCAAAGAATATTTTTCAGCTCCATATCGCAACGATGACTGGCAAGGTTTTGTCAAAAAAGAAGCTTTCACGGGATAGATTTAAAGAATTCATGAAGTCTCATGAGCCGGCCATTGTTGTTTTAGAAGCATGCGGTAGCGCGCATTATTGGGCCGAGACGCTTGCCGATATGGGTCATGATGTAAAGTTGATTGCGCCTCAATATGTTAAACCCTTTGTTAAGCGCCAGAAAAACGACGCCGCTGATGCCGAGGCGATTGTTGTCTTTCGTCCCCTTTTGGGGAGCAGCATTCACCGG
>CAZYMK010000361.1:1345-3394 GCA_964648885.1 uncultured Geobacter sp.
CGGATATGGCGCGTCGGCTTCAAACAATCCCTGGCGTTGGGCCAATGACGGCTACGGCGATTGTCGCCTTTGCACCACCCATGGATCTCTTCAAAAATGGTCGCGGCTTATCAGCCTGGCTTGGGCTTGTGCCGCGCCAATATTCGTCAGGCGGCAAAGAACGCCTGGGGCGCGTCTCAAAGGCTGGCAAGGCCGATATCCGACGACTTCTCATAATCGGAGCGATGTCTCGTCTGACCTGGCTGGGAAGGAAATCTATTCCCCAGGGATCGTGGCTGGCTCGGATGTTGGCGCGTAAGCCGAGAATGGTTGTTGCAATCGCTTTAGCAAATAAAATGGCGCGAACAATCTGGGCCATGTTGACGAAAGAAACAGATTATCGAGATCCGATGATATCTGCGACAGCATGATCTTCGAGATCAGCAAAGCGCAGTATCTTCGGTAGAGGGAGTGTGAGAAGTCGACCATCTGAATGGGCAAAACGATCGAAAAGATCTGGTTCAGGAAAACCTGTTGTAGATTAAGAGTTCACGAACTCGAATACTAGATTAGGACCTGATCCGCAGATCACCATACCGGCCAGCGGCTTCTTGTAATGCTGCATTCAAAGGCCTTACAGAAGACCGCATTCGATCGCGCTGCTCAGAAAGAAAAACTTCTTGCATTACGGGCGGCAACCACAGAAGATCTACGCGTTATTGAAAGCAGGCCACAGCCTTCCTGCGATCGCATCGACCCTAGGTGTCACATCCCGTACGAATACTCGGTTTTTTTAACGAACAATTCTGGGTTTGATTTGTAATAGTCTTTCATAGCCTGCATTGGCGTTCTACTTTGAAGGGCCGATTGTGGTAATTGCGTATTGTAGAGCTTAACATATCTCAGGATAGTTTGCTCCAAGTCTTCTCCACTACGAAAACGGTTTGTTTTTAACACATCCGCTATTCTACCATTGAACCGTTCTACCATACCATTTGTTTGCGGTGATTTTGGTTTTGTTAAGCGGTGCTCAATATTAAGCTGGGCGCAGAGTTGATCAAACTCATGTTGTCCCGTTGGTCCGCGCTGGAGAGAGGCGAAGAGCCGATCGGTGAATTCTTTTCCATTATCTGTCAATATCTTATGGATTTTTATTGGGCATTGAGATGATAATTCTTTGAGAAATCGTTTTGCATTTGCTGCAGTTTTTGCAGACATGATACGAACGAAAACCCAACGTGTTGCGCGGTCAATTGCAACAAACAAATATCGTCTCTTCGTCTCATCCGGCATTTGAGGGAGATATTTTACATCAATATGTAAATAGCCAGGCTCATAGGCCTTAAATGACTTATGCGCGACCTTCGGGCCGGTTTGTTTCAATGCGTTGAGGTTGCCCACGCCATGTCGTCGTAAACAGCGATCCAATCCGGAACGAGAAACATCTGGATTAAGAAACTCTCGGGTTATCGCCAGAAGATCATCCAGCGGCAAAAGAAGCATTCGACGTAATTCAACAACAACAACTTCTTGGGCTGGCGTGAGCGTTGTTTGCAGTCTATGCGCTGTATGTGAACGATCTTCAAAGCTGTCGCGACCGCGCCAACGACGTATGGTATCTTCGCTTACATTGTAACGCTCAGCGAGGGCAGCGACTGATTCCAGACTGAGAGCGATTTTCTTTCGGATTGTTGGTGTCGTGGTGGCATTTTTATGAAGAGCGATGATCACTGGCTTTCCTCCTCAATCTGGCGAGGTTCAAGCGTCGACATCAGATCTCGAAGGAACCCCCGGCTAATAAAGAGTGGCATACGTCGAGGATCTATGCAATCATCCGGTATGGAACATCTAGTGCACCTGCTTTCTCGTAATCATTATTCATCAGCACTTTTAGTCATGCTCGTTGAATAGGGAGCTTTCGGTGCGTTGAGAGCATCTTTTCCTCGCGTGTAAAGTTTTATGAATAAATTCTATGCGCAGGAGTGCTGCGGATGCAGAACATGGATGCCAGATTAGCTAATAGAATCAGTTCATTAGGGTATAGGGCGGCTAGCCCAAGAAAAAACTTAA
>CAZYMK010000362.1:0-3345 GCA_964648885.1 uncultured Geobacter sp.
GGCAGCGGTCAGCCGGATCAAGCAAGCCAAGTTTTTCAGGGCCGATCTCCAGCACCTGCAGCTGTTTCAACAGCGTCATAATCCGGAAGTCGCCCTTTTCCAGCGCTGCCTGCATGGGTGAAAGGCAGCTGCGGCGGTACATGGCAAACAGCGGTTCCAGGCCCTTTGCCGTAACCGGCACCACGGCATCACATCCCTGCTCTTGACTACAGAGCAGACGGATCAGGGAGGGGTTGGGAAACGGGATGTCGCAAGAGGTGACAAAGATCTGTTCTGTGGCAGCCAGCTTCAGCCCGGTATAAAGTCCTCCCAGAGAGCTACCCGGATAGATGTCCGGCACAATCGGAATGCCGTAGTGCGCAAATCGCTCCGGCCGGTCCCCCACCAGCAGCAGCTGATCAAAACAGCCCTGCAGGGTCTGGATAAGCCGTTCGATCAGCGGCAGGCCGTCAACCTCCAGAAAGGCCTTGTCCTGACCCATGCGGCGGCTCTTGCCCCCAACCAGGATCGCAGCGGTGATAGCAGGAAATCGGCTGCTCACTGGTGCCGTCCAATCCCGGCACAGTCGGCGCTGTCGCCCCTGATCTTGGCCACGGCATGGGGTATGGCGGCCCAGACCGCGGTCAGGTTCTCAATCGCCCCCCTGGGGCTGCCGGGCAGGTTGATGATCAGGCTCTGATTGCGGATACCGGCCACGGCCCGTGAAAGAATCGCCATCGGGGTGATCTTGAGGCTTTCAAGGCGCATCTGTTCGCTGAAGCCGGGCAGATGCCGCTCCAGCACCTGCAGCGTGGCCTCCGGGGTAACATCCCGGGGGGACACACCGGTGCCGCCGGTGGTCAGGATCAGCTCCGGTTGCTGCTGATCGGCCCACTCCTGCAATTTTACTGCAATCTGACCAGCCTCATCCGCAACAATGGCGGACAGGGTGATCTCCACCCCGTGCTCGGCCAGCCACTGCTGTAGCAGCGGTCCGCCCAGGTCCTCCCGTTCACCCCGGAAACCTTTGTCGCTGACCGTCAGGATGGCCGCCCTCATGACGTCAGTTCCCGCTGGTAGGTGCCACTCTTGCCACCCTCCTTGAACAGCAGCAGGGTCTCGGTGATGCTAATGCCCTTGTCCTGACCCTTGCACATGTCGTAGACCGTCAATGCTGCTACCGTGGCCGCCACCATTGCCTCCATCTCCACGCCGGTCCGCTCAAAGGCCCGCACCGTGGCGTCAACCGTAATGGTACCGGCAGTCTCATCCCAGGAGAATTCGATTCCCACCGCATGCAGGGCCAGGGGGTGAGAAAGCGGGATCAGATCAGGGGTCTTCTTGGCAGCGGCAATGCCGGCCAGACGGGCAACCCCCAGCACGTCCCCCTTGGATAAAGCGCCATCCACCACCAGCTGCAGGGTCGCCAGTTGCATCTTCACCGTTGATCGGGCAATAGCGGTCCGCAGGGTAGGTTGCTTGGCGCTGATATCCACCATGATTGCCTGACCTTTGCGGTCGAAATGATTGAAAGCCATTTATCCCTCCACCAGCTGTTCGTTCAGGGGGCAGACCATAACCGCATCACCGGCACGGTAGGCGGTATTGGCCGGAATCAAGGCCAGGCCATCGGACAGGAGCGAGGTGCGCAGGATACCGGTCTCCTGGTTGCCAGCTGAGCTGACATGCCAGCCGTCGGCCTGTCGGGTCAGGCTGACCCGCACAAACCGTAACCTGTTGCCCGGCTTGAGCGGCTCGTCCAGAATCGCCTGCACCGGCTGACGCCGGGTCTTGCGGTGCCCCATCATGGCCAGCAGGGCCGGACGGACAAACTGTTCAAAGGTGACCTGACTGGACACCGGATTACCCGGCAGACAGAAGACCGGCTTCCCTTCATGGATGCCGAAGGCGGTCGGTTTGCCCGGCTTGATCGCCACCTTCCAGAACAGAAATTTGACCCCCAGCTCCTCCAGCACCACCCGCACCAGGTCGCGATCACCGGCCGAGATGCCGGCAGAGGTAACCAGCAGGTCGGCGCTCAGGCCCTGGCGCATCTTTTCCAGGTGGCTGATCCGGTTGTCGCGGGCAATGCCCAGCACACGGGGGATCGCTCCCGCTTCGCGCACGGCAGCGGCCAGGGCCAGGGTGTTGCTGTTGATCAGCTGGGCCGGTCCCGGCTGGGTGCCCACCTCCACCAGTTCGTCGCCGGTGGTGAGGATGGCTACCGTAGGGCGGCGAAAGACCGTCACCAGCGGCTTGCCGCAGGAGGCCAGCAGCGAGATCTCGGCCGGCCGCAGCAGAATGCCGGAGTTCAGAACCCGGTCGCCTCTGCGGATATCCTCGCCCTGGAGCCTGATATGCTGACCAGCCGTAACACCAGCCGCCTTGACCGTCACCTGCTCGCCCGAGGTGTCGCTGGTTTCCTCCACCGGCACCACGGCTGTGGCCTGGGCAGGAATCGGCGCACCGGTCATGATCTTGACTGCGCAGCCCGGTTCCACCTGCAGCTGATCGGCTGGAGCGCCGGCTGCCAGATAACCGGTGACCCGCAGGGTGCAGGGGGGTGTCTGGCAATCCTCATGGCGGACCGCATACCCATCCATGGCGGAATTGTCCCACAGCGGCAGGTCCCAGGGGGAGCTGACCTCTTCGGCCAGCACCATCCCCACTGACTCAACCAGCGCCACCTGCTCTGTCCCCACTGGTGCAACGTTCTCGCTGATGGCCTGCAGTGCGTCTTCAAAAGAAACCATGGTTACCTGATCCCCCTGTTTTGTAGGTGTAAGCTACGGTGCTACGGCTGTTTCTGTCTGTGACGCAGACCAGTCGGCACCATCACGGATTGCGGTCTGCCGGTGTGGTACCCCTGCACCAGGTCAATCCCCATCCCGTGCACGGCCTGTAACAGCTCTTCGCTCTCAATATATTCGGCTATGGTTTGAATGCCGAACTCCTTGGCCAGCACTGCCAGGGTCTTGACAAAGGCCAAGTCCTTGGGGTCGTTCAGCATGTTGCGTACAAACAGACCTTCAATCTTGACAAAGTCAATCGGCAGGTGGCGGATGTACTGGAATGAGGAGAAACCGGAGCCGAAGTCGTCAATGGCAAACTTGAACCCTTCCAGTTTCAGGTTTTGCACAAACTGCTCCAACAGGGTCATGTTCTTGACGGTTTCTCGTTCGGTGATCTCAAAGACCACCTTGTCATGGGCAATCCGGTAGCGGTTGGCAAGCATGATCACCGACGGAACAAACTCTTTCACAATCAGTGACCTGGGCGACAGGTTGACAAACAGGTAGCCATCGTAGCCTTCTGCCTCGGCCAGGGCAAAGACCTTTTCCATCAGGATCGTGTCAAGACGGCTGA
>CAZYMK010000363.1:0-3320 GCA_964648885.1 uncultured Geobacter sp.
CCGAATGGAATGGGAAACCGGCGACACTAAATTATATAAACGACATCACCGAGCGTAGGCGGGCTGAAGCGGAGCGGGAAACCCTTGCCCAAAAATACGCTGCTGTGGTAGCCTCCACCAGAGATGCGGTGCTGGCCATTAATCTGGACAAAAGGATCACTGTATTCAACCCCGGTGCTGAAAAGCTGTTTGGATGTGCAGTAGATGAGGCCCTGGACTCACCTGTCACGCGCTTCTGCCCTGAAGACCTCTTGGAGGAACAGGCCAAAATAATGCGCAGCGTTCTGGATACAGGGGCGGTAGTCGGCTATGAGTCCGAACGGCTGACTGCCGACGGCCGACGTATCCCTGTGGAAATAACGCTGAACCGAGATACAGACGACCAGGGCGTGCCCTTTGGGATTAACGCCATTTTGAGGGATATCAGCGAGCGCAAGCTGGTGGAAGACGCTCTCCGTAACTCGGAGCAACTTACCAAATCCGTCATACAGTTCTCTCAAGATATTATTGTCTTCAAAGACAATAATTATATTTTCCGATTAGTTAACCCAGCTTTTTGCAATTTGGTAGGCAAGGCTGAAAACGATATTATTGGAAAGACCGATTTTGATATTTTCCCTTATACTTTAGCCGAAAAATATAGAAATGCTGATAAATATATCATTGAAAGCGGTAAATCTATAAATATTGAAGAAGAAATTTCTTCTATCGACGGCATCCGCTACGTGAATACTACTAAGAGCCCTGTTCTAAATGAAAACAATGCATGTGAGGGAATTGTTATCATCGTTCGAGACATAACAGAGCGCAAGCGGGCCGAGGAGGCATTAGTCGAAAGCGAGGCTCTGTTCCGGGGAATGTTCAAGGATCACAGCGCTTCGATGTTGCTCATTGACCCCAACACAGGCCAGATTGTTGAAGCCAATCAAGCCGCTGCTCAATATTACGGCTACCCTCTGAAAAATATGATTCAGATGAAAATTCAGCAATTGAATCTTTTATCACCGGTAGAAATTACTGAAAAAATGGATGGTGCATTCAACAAGCAGGTCAACATCTTCGAGTTCCGGCATTTGCTGGCGGATGGGCAGGTTCGTGACGTAGAGGTTCATTCAGCGCCGATAACAGTTCAGAATCAAATACTACTTTTTTCGATTATCCACGATATCACTGAACGAAAACGAGCTGAAGAAGGGCTGAGAGAATCTGAATGGTATCTTAGATCCACGTTGGACGCGCTGTCAGCCCATATCACAGTACTCGACGATCAAGGTGAAATCATTCTAACCAATAAGGCATACCGTGATTTCGGGGCGCAGAACGGTATTGAGCCCCGCACTGTTTCCGAGGGGACCAATTACCTCGCAGTTTGTGATACCGCATCGGGCGGACATTCCGAAGAGGCCAATCCCTTCGCCGAGGGCATTCGGAAAGTGCTTTCGGGCAAGCTCCGGTCCTTTGAGCTGGAGTACCCGTGCCATTCTCCGGATGAGAAACGGTGGTTTATCGGACGTGTTACGCCATTCCACAGCAAAGGCTCTCGGCGGGTGGTTATCGCTCATGAGAACATCACCAAGCGCAAGCAGATTGAGGAGGCGCTGCTTGACTCTCACTGGAGGCTGGAAAGCATCATTGAAGGCACTCATGTCGGTGCATGGGAATGGAATGTCCAGACCGGAGAAACCGTCTTCAATAAAATCTGGGCACAGATTATCGGGTATACGCTTGAGGAATTGGAACCTATAACCATTAAAACATGGGAAACCTTTGTTCATCCCGATGACTTTAAAACATCCGGTGAATTGCTGGAACGTCATTTTAAAGGAGAGCTGCCCTATTATGACTACGAATGCCGGATGAAACATAAAGACGGCCATTGGGTAGAAGTCCATGATCGTGGCAAGGTCGTCACCTGGACACCTGACGGCAAACCACTAATGATGTTTGGTACTCACCAGGACATTACTCTGCGCAAACAGATTGAGGCGAAAGCCTTAAGCCTTCAAAAGGTTGAAAGCCTGGGCCGAATGGCAGGGGCCATTGCCCACCATTTCAACAACCAGCTCTATGTGGTGACAGGCAGTCTGGAGATGGTTCTGGATGATTTGCCGGGCGATTCAGAAATTCGTGAAAACCTGCTCCAGTCTTTGATGGCGGCACAGAAAGCAGCAGAGGTGAGCCAATCGATGCTGAGTTATCTGGGGCAAACACCGGGCAGGCTGGAATCCATGGACTTGTCCGGAGCCTGCCACCAGAGCCTGTCCCTTCTCCAGGCGGCCATTCCAAAAGGCGTGATCCTGAATTTCGATTTCCCTGTTTCCGGACCGGTCATCCGTGCTCATGCCGACCAGATAAATCAGATCCTGACCAATTTGATCACCAATGCCTGGGAATCCGTTTCCGACAATCAAGGCAGCATCGGACTGACCATCAGAACGGTTGCCTATGGGGATATTCCCACCTCAAATCGCATCCCCATGGACTGGATACCTCAGCCTGTTCCCCACGTCTGTCTGGAAGTGTCGGATACCGGCTGCGGGATTTCAAACAAGGATTTTGAAAAACTCTTTGATCCGTTTTTCACCACAAAATTCATTGGGCGGGGAATGGGATTGCCTGTTGTCAAGGGAATTGTGAAAGTCCATGGCGGCGGCATCTCTGTGGAGAGTGAGCCGGGATGCGGCAGCGTCTTTCGGGTTTATCTGCCCATATCAACGGAAAAAATTCCCCTTGAGCCGGAAAAACCAGTGGTGGCCCCTGTCCGGAAGATTGAAAACGGAGGCACTGTGCTACTTATTGAAGATGAGGCAATGGTCCGCAATACGGCAAAGATCATGCTCACCCGCCTCGGATACAAGGTACTTGAAGCACAGGACGGAATCGAGGCGGTAGAGATATTCCAGCAGCGGCAGAATGAAATTTGCTGTGTTCTCTCGGATTTGACCATGCCCCGCATGGGCGGGTGGGAAACCCTGACAGAATTGCGCAAGATTCGGGCCGACGTGCCGGTGATTCTGGCCAGCGGCCATGACAAGGATGTGGTCATGGCAGGCGATCATCCGGATCTTCCCCAAGCGTTGTTGACTAAGCCTTTTTCGAAGGCGCTGTTAAAGGAAGCTCTGGAAAAAGCGATGAGTATATGATGATGATTGACGAAAATGGAGATAACCCCATATATGGTATGTGACGTTTCTTCAGCTTTAAAATTATGATTCAAATATATGCGCAGCAGGCATCATTTCTGGCCTTCCCCGTGCATTACAGAATATAATATATATTCACCCATCAGGCAAAAGCCTATGCCAAGGAAATTTCGAAGC
>CAZYMK010000364.1:0-3312 GCA_964648885.1 uncultured Geobacter sp.
GGTGGCCAATCCCGGTTGCTATCCCACCAGTGTGATCCTGGGACTCAAGCCGCTGCTACAAAACGGTCTGATCGATCTCACAACCATCATTGCCGACTCCAAATCAGGCACCAGCGGAGCCGGTCGCAGTGCCAAGGTGGACTCGCTTTACTGTGAGGTCAATGACTCCTTCAAGGCCTACGGCGTGGGTGGCGTACATCGCCACATCCCGGAGATCGAGCAGGAACTGTCTGAGCTTGTAGCCAAACCGGTCACTCTGACCTTTACTCCCCACCTGGTACCGATGGACCGGGGGATTCTGTCGACCATCTACGCCACACCGACCAGGGCGGTTAGTATTGAAGAGCTGGTGGCGCTGTATGCCGATGTCTACCATGACGAACCGTTTGTGCGCCCGCTGCCCAAGGGGCAGTTTCCTTCCACCGCCTTTGTGCGTGGTTCCAACTTCTGCGATATCGGTGTCACCCTGGACAGCCGTGCCAACCGGATTGTGGTGGTATCAGCCATTGACAACCTGGTGAAGGGGGCCTCCGGTCAGGCAATCCAGAATATGAATCTGATCTGCAGCTTCCCGGAAACCATGGGGCTGGAAGGGCTTGCGGTCTTTCCGTGAGCCGCCATCTGCCGACGACCCTGGAACAGGCCCGTAGTCGGGGTTGGCATGAGCTGGATATCATTCTGGTGTCCGGTGATGCCTACATCGACCATCCTGCCTTTGGTGTGCCGCTTTTGGGGCGCTGGCTGGAGGCCCACGGCTTTCGGGTGGGAATTATTGCTCAGCCGGACTGGCGCAGCAAGGAGCCGTTTATGGCCCTGGGCAAGCCCCGGCTGTTCTTTGGGGTGAGCGCCGGAGCCATGGACTCCATGGTGGCCCACTATACCCCCCGAAAAAAGCTGCGCCATGATGATGCGTATACCCCAGGGGGCAAACATGGTGCTCGTCCCAACCGGGCAACTATTATCTATACCTCCCGGCTGAAAGAGGCCTATCGTGATGTGCCGGTGGTGCTGGGGGGGATCGAGGCCTCGCTGCGACGGCTTGCCCATTACGATTACTGGGATGACAAGGTCCGACGCTCGATCCTGCTGGATGCCAAGGCAGACCTGTTACTGTATGGTATGGCTGAGTATCCGCTTCTGGCCTTGGCCCAACGGCTGAAGCGGGGTGAATCGATCGGACAGATCCATGATCTGCGCGGATCGGTCTATGTTGCCAGAGAGTTGCCGGATAGTCATCTGCTGTTACCGGACTATGATACGGTGGCCGGTTTTAAAGAGGCTTATCTCTCCGCCTTTCAGCAGGCCGAGCAGCAACTGAACCCCCACTGCGCCCAAGCGCTGGTACAACCCCACGGCGACCGTCTGGTGATCTGCAATCCACCAGCCGAGCCGTTGATTACACAACAGCTGGACGCGGTTTACAACCTGCCGTTCAGCCGGGAGCCGCACCCTGCCTACAAAGAGACTATACCGGCCTATGAACAGATCAAACTCTCTCTAACCAGCCATCGCGGCTGCTACGGCGGTTGCTCATTCTGTGCCATCACGGCCCATCAGGGCAAGTTCATCCAGTCGCGCTCTCCGGCTTCAATCTGCAACGAACTGCAGACACTCAGCAAAAAGAGCTGGTTTCGCGGTACAGTCAGCGACATCGGAGGACCGACAGCCAATATGTATGGTACCGGCTGCGGGGCTCCTGATGGTGGTGCCAGCTGCAGGCGCCCCAGTTGCCTGCACCCGAAGCCCTGCCCCAATCTCGGGGTGGACGACCGCCCGGCAGTAGCGCTGTTGCGCAAGGCCACGAGCCTTCCTGGTGTGCGCATGGTGACGATCAGCTCAGGCATACGTCATGATCTGCTGGATCAACAACCGGGCTACTTCAAAGAGCTTGTTGCTCGGCACATCGGCGGACTGCTCAAGGTTGCCCCTGAACATCTGGCTGATCAGGTGACCAGTCTGATGCGTAAACCCGGTAGAGAGGCCTTTACCTGTTTTCTTGAACGGTTCAGGGATGAAAACCGCAAGGTGTGCAAGCAGCAAGGGTTGATCCCCTATCTGATCTCCGGCCATCCGGGTTGCCGGGTGGATGAGATGGTGCAGCTGGTACTGCAGCTAAACCGTTTAAAACTGAAGGTTGAGCAAGCGCAGGAGTTCACCCCGACACCGGGTACGGCAGCCACCTGCATGTACTACACCGGTCTGGACCCGGACAGCGGCAAGCCGGTGTATGTCGCCCGTACAGATCGGGAGAAGATTCTGCAGAAGTCAGTCCTGCTCTGGCACCTGCCGGAGGAACGTCAGCGGGCGATCAAGTTGCTGCGGGAGCTGGGACGTAACGACTTGTTGCGTCTGCTGGATGAAGCGCAGGGGAGTAGCGGGCATTCCCGCCGTACAGCAGGCCCCAAAAAAAGAACGGCCCGTTGATTGCTCAACAGGCCGTTCTGGTTGATTTGTGTCTGATAACTACTTCAGTTTAACAATGTTTGCTGCCTGGAGACCTTTCGGGCCCTGAACAATGTCAAAACTTACAGACTCACCTTCAGCCAAGGATTTGAAACCCTCGCTTTGAATTGCAGAAAAGTGTGCGAAGACATCCTCGCCACCCTCTTGCTCGATAAAGCCAAACCCCTTGGTGTCATTAAACCACTTGACCTTGCCTTGAGCCATTGTTACTTCCTCCTTCGTGTGTTGCCGGACAGCGCCGGATGAAAAATATCTGCTAAGTTTCCGGAGCTGGTGCAGGAGTGTCGACAAACAAGGCAGTCCAGCAGGTGCTTCGTGAGTACAACGGTCACGCCCGAAACTTATTGCTGCGTCCCTGTAGCATAGCGCTGTGGTGCTGTCAAGTTAAATAAGCCAGCAACTACATCTTGATTTCATTGCTTTTGGACTGCAGCTTTTTGAGGAGTTCCGGGTAACCGCTGGTGGAGATGATTTTGTTGAACTGGGTGCGATAGTTTGATACGAGGCTCACCCCTTCGATCACCACATCATAGACCATCCAGGTGCCGTTCTCTTTCTTGAGCAGCTTGTAGTCAAGGGTGTACTCATCGTTCTTGGCGGTTACGACCTTTGATTTGACCTCGGCATAGTCGCCATCAACCAATTCTCTGGTGTAGACGATTTTCTCGTTGTTATAGGACTCTATTTTACCGGCATAGGAGTTTTCCAGCAGGGTGGCGAACAGGTCGGTAAACTGCTTGCGCTCAGCCGGGGTGCGCTGATTCCAGTGTCTGCCAAGACTGCGTTTGGCCATTTCCTGACTGTCAAAGATGGTGGCGATTGACTTTTTAATGGCGGTACGGCGCCGCT
>CAZYMK010000365.1:0-3307 GCA_964648885.1 uncultured Geobacter sp.
CCTGCGGCTTGATGATATCCCCCTGAGGTGCCCGCTGGACAGCACCGGTGTCAGTGGTCGGAATGCCTGAGCGGACTACATCGGAAGAAGCCGGCCTGGGGACTGCAGCCACAGCGGCAATCGGTGCAGCAACGGCTGCTCGCGGTATGTTTCCTGATGCCAGCTTACCTTCAATATCCGCACTCAACTTCTGGGCCAGGCTGCCTACAGCACCAAACAGCGCATCCTGCCCCCCTTCACCCTGCACAAAGGTGCGGGTAACGGTCTGCCCGCCTGCTGTCTTGGCAATGGCATCAAGGTTATACTGCTTGCCGATGCTGATGTAGGTACCGCTCACCAGCAGCTCTGCCTCGGCAGCGGTGGCTACCGACAACAGTTTGTCGCTGGAAAGACGCGAGGCCAGCAGCGATTGCAGAGCTGTCTTCACGTCATCCTTGCCCTGCACCCCAACCGCATTAAACTCGCCCACATAGACCCGCAGCGGTCCGGCCCCAAAGGCTGGCACCGTTAGCAACAGCATCAACAAAACCAACAGATATCGTTTCATACTTCCTCCATAGATTGCAGTACATGAAAAAGCCGGGGGAGTATGCCACATCCCCCGGCCGGTGTCAAAAACGATTCATTTTTGGTACTCAAACAACTTTTTTCAGGGTTCTCCGCTTGGGTTTACTGTGCATCTCACTGTTGTTGCGGTGTTCGACCAGTTCTGTCCGCACCTCGGTTATCTCACGACTCAGACGCTCTTCCACCCGATCTATCCGTTCGGAGAGGCTAGCCTCAACATGATCTATCCGTTCAGAGAGACTTGTCTCCACCTGATCAACCCGTTTGGCAAGGCCCATCACCTTGGCATCGACCAGTGCAATATCTTCCTTCAACTCTGTTCGAAGATCAACAATCTGCTGAGACAGGGCAGTGTGGCCCTCGTAGACCGCCTTGATATCGGAGTGCATTGCTTCAAGCACAATCATCAGCTGGTTTGTCGTTACCTCATCACTCATGTAACACCTCCTTAATTTAACACACGAACTATGCCACAGGGCACAGCCCGCCTCAATCGAAAAAGGCGGCACCGTTTCCGGCTCCGCCCTGTATCAGCCTGCTACAACCTACTCACGCAACGCCGCTACGACGTAACGCACTACAATAATGGTAAGACAAGAATCCGGTAATGCCGCCTAGAAAAACTGTTTGGCAAAATTTGCAACGACCAGGGCCAGCAAGACACCTACCATCCATTTTAGCAGGTTCAGATCGGAAATAATCGGGGCCAGCTCAATCTGCATATCTTTTTTAGTAACCAATTCCGACTCATCTCTAGCAGCGCGCATCGCCTCAGACAAGCTTTCAGCCTGCTTCTCATCAAAACCGGACTCTTTCAGCTTGCGCACAAACTTGTGGGCATCAAAGGTGATGGTAGCCATCTCAGCCTCCTGAACTTTAAGAAATACAATAGAGCAAACGGCTGCATGCCTCAACTCAAAAAGGCGGCACCGTTTCCGGTGCCGCCTTTAGAGTAACACACCAGCAATACTACTTAATCAGCTTTAGCAACAAAGCAGTGATCAGCGCCGTTTGCAGAAATCCGGCGCCTACAACCCAACGAATCAGCTCTGATTTTGTTTCAGCCAACTTTGCCTCAAACTTCAATTCAAGCTCACGGATGTCTGTCTTTGTCGCCACATCTACAATTTCGTGTGCTTCCTTAATAGCCTCAGTTATCGCCTCTGCTTGCTGCTCTGAGATTCCAGATTGCTTTAACTTGCGGGCAAAATAAAGCGTATCTATGGCAATCGTTCCCATACGATCCTCCCATGTAAATAAGAACTGAACTATATACTAAGCTCTCTTCTGCCTCAACTCAAAAAGGCGGCACCGTTTCCGGTGCCGCCTTCTCTTTTGTTGCGTATGTCGACTACGTCAGCAGCTTAGAAGCTGTAACGTGCCTGGAGACGCATGGTGTAGGGGTTCTCAGGATCGGCAACTGTCTTGGCTGCGTCATTTTTCGTTGAAGAATTCTTGTAGTATCCGCCATTGATCATGTAGCCAGCAAGAGCTTGCAGCTTCAGGTTCTTGTACAGCTGATAGTTAGCTTCAAGGTTGATTTCAGTCCCCATGAAGTCACTAGCATTCGGCTTGGTTGTTTTACCGTCAACAGGAGCATCTTTGGAAGAAGGTGCCCAAGCAAAACCAACGTTGGCAGCCATACCAAACTTATCTGTAAACTTACCGTCGTAACCCATTGACAGTAGTGCAATATTGGTTACATCGCGACGTACATATTGATCCGTATTGGTCGGGCTGTTGGCGGTGTTACGGGCAAGAATCATCATACCGGACTCGTTATAGGTGTTAACCGATGAGGACACCCAGCCCCTGTAATGGTTGGGATTGTCACTGTTGTCACCTGAAGTAAACAGGAAAGCGGTTTTTACTTTACCATTGCCAACCTTCATATCAGCAGCAACGTTTGCTGCCCAGCCGTGAAACTGACGGCTTGTTTTTGTGGGGCCAGTAGTTGCAGCAGCGTCTGCCTTTTGATGGCCAGCCTGCATCGCAGCAAAACCTGAAAGATTCAGGCCACCTAACTTGGTCTGACCACTCAGACCCAAAGTATGCAGCAGGATAGCCTGCTTTTGGGTGTGGCTGTTGAAGAGCGCACCGGATGTACCATTAGTGTAGCCAGTGCCTGCTTTAGCATAGTCAGCAATGAAGTAGTATGACAGAGCTGCCTTTGTGTCCTTGCTGAAAGTAAAGGTGTTATCCATCAGGAAGATGTCTTTATTGGCGTCACCAAGACGGTCTACAGCCCCTGCTGTAGCACGCAGTTTATCATCAGCATAGCGGCCAAATGCAAGCCCAAGTGTATAGGCACCAGCCTTGGTGGTTGTCCGGATGAGAGGTGCGTCTGCATCAATCAACAAGCCCTTGATGGTATCTTTGTAGGGCATAAGACCGATTTTGGTATTGAAGTTTTTACCTACGTTGAAATCGAGGAAGGCGTGCTTCAATTCAAACTGATTCGTCGCACCATCTGTATCAAGGTCGGTGTTAGTGTCACCAAAACGGTTGTCAAATTCAAAGTGGGTAACCAACTTCAGATCATCACTGGCCTTGGCGATGTATTGCAGACGGAGGCGGTTCTCAAAGTAATTGTTCATTTTGTTCTTATCTTTGAGACCCTTGACGTTGATATCACCGCTGGTGCTGTTGTTGTAGTTAGAAAAAACGGTATTGAAGTTAAACAGGCCGTGGAACTCGTTCTCAAAGGCCATGGCGGGCAGGGCAGTCACGGCGGTCAGGG
>CAZYMK010000366.1:0-3304 GCA_964648885.1 uncultured Geobacter sp.
TACGGCCCCATAATGAGGATGCCATCCTGCTGGAACCTTCCCTGAATCTGTATGTCGTGGCAGATGGTATGGGGGGGCACAAGGGGGGCGAGTTTGCCAGCCGGATCTGCCTGGATACCCTGAAGGATTACCTGCAGATGGCCGCCAAAGGCCATGCCCCGCTGGTGGGGGAGGCGGTTGCCGGACATTCGGCCACGGCCAATCTGCTGGGATCAGCGGTGCGCTTTGCCAACCGGGCGGTTTTTGAGGCTGCCTTTGCCAAGCCGGAGTGGCGCGGCATGGGGACCACGGTTGTGGCCATGCTTGTTGAGGGGAGCACTGTATCGATTGCCCATGTGGGGGACAGCCGGGCCTATCTGTTGCGTGGCGGCCTGTTGCGGCAGCTGACTCAGGATCACTCCTGGATAGAAGAAAAGGTGCGGGCCGGTCTGATGACCAGGGATGAGGCGCTGTTTGCCCAGGGCCGCAACGTGCTGAGCCGGGCCGTAGGCCATGAGGAAACCGTACTGGTGGATCTGAATGAACTGGCCCTGCAGCCGGGTGATCGCCTGCTGCTTTGCTCTGATGGCCTGTCCGGCATGGTGGCCGATGAAGAGATCGCTGCCCTGACCAGTGTTGCTGCCTCTCCTGAAGCGGCCTGCCACGAGCTGGTGGCCTGCGCCAATGGCCGGGGCGGGCGGGATAATATCTCGGTAATCCTGCTGGCTGCTGAAGCTGAAAAGGGGTTGTTAAGCGGGATGAGGCGTCTGTTTACGCGAGGTTGATTGATTCTACCTGCAGCAGGGTCTGGCCGAGGCCGATCCGATCCCCCTGCTTCAGTTCCCGCTGGGTAACCGGTTCGCCGTTTAGGGTGGTGCCGTTGGTGCTGTGCAGATCGATCAGTACCAGTCTGCCGTTAACACATTGAATGGCGGCATGTCGTTTGGAGACCATCGGGTCATTGATGATGATATCGGCATCCTTCCTGCCCAGTACGCAGGGTAAAGCCCCACCCAGGGTGTCACCTGCCTGCGCCCCTTCCAGAACCTGCAGTCTGAGTTGTTCGTGATGCGGCAGTGTGAGACTGCCCGGCCCCATGGTCTTGTCAGATTCTTCGGCCCCGGCAAAAAGCCGTACCAGACCTTCCAGTGAAACCGTTGCTGAATCCCGCGACTCCATGGTGTTAAGGGTAAGATAGATGGTTGCGCTCACCGGGTGATCCGTTTTCTGATAGGCATACAACAACATCTGTTCATCAACCTGCAGGCCGGTCAGATCATCAAGCGGTTTTTCCGCCCAGTAGGCAGCGGTCTTGCTGCCGTCCAGGAAGAAGAAAAAGTTGTGCCTGCCGTCCCTTTCCAGCACCACCAGGGCATCAGCAGCCTGTTCACGTATCTGTCGTACCATCCCCTCAAGGTTGATCAACGACAGTGGGCCTTTGGCGACCGGCTCATCCTGGAGAAATACCAGTAGCGATTTCAGCAGGACCGGGTCGGTTTCATAGAACGCAAGCGTGCCGGAGTTTTCACGGATAGATGCCAGCTGGGCACAGAGGTTGGTGATGGTCAGTTGTGCCGGTTTATCGTGCATCAGCAGTCCGGCCGCATAAGGTCGTCCCTGAAAGATGAACAGCAGGTAGAGCCGCTCGCCGGTGGTGACAGACAGATACCCGGTCAGGGGTCTGGTGATGAGGCTCCGCAGCTGCTCCACCAGCAGGGAACGGCTGTAGGGGGCCACAGGGGCCAGGGCGGTTGCTATGGGCAGGATCGGTGGTGACATGGCGGCAACTATACACCAGGTCTTGCGGCTGTCAAGTGGCGGGGTTTTGCTTGCTCTCTGCCGGTCTTGGATGCTACTCTGCCTGCCCATTATCTCAATGAATGCAGGAGTTGTCTGGTATGCGCTATCTTACGGCCGGTGAATCCCATGGTCCCCAGTTGACCGCCATTATCGAAGGGCTGCCTGCGGGCCTTGCGTTGAGTCCCGAGCTGCTGAACCAGCAGCTTGCGCGCCGTCAGCAGGGGTATGGCCGTGGCGACCGGATGAAGATTGAGAAGGACACAGTGGAGATCCTGTCCGGTGTCCGTTGGGGCAAGACCCTGGGATCACCGGTGACGCTGGTGGTAAAGAATCGTGACTGGGAAAACTGGCTGGAGAAGATGTCACCCCTGGCGGAGCATGAGGGTCAGGCAGAGCCGGTTACCCGTCCTCGTCCCGGCCATGCCGATCTGTGCGGTGCCATGAAGTATGGCCACCGTGATGTACGCAACATTCTTGAGCGCTCCAGTGCCCGTGAAACAGCGGTACGGGTTGCCGTGGGTGCAGTGGCCCGGCAGCTGCTGGAGGCCGCAGGGATCCGAATCGGTGGCCTGGTGACCGAGCTGGGAGGGATCAAGGCAGCGCCGTCACAGGAACCCTATCCGCGTCAGTGGGAACAGGCTGCGGCATCGGAGCTGTTTTGCTGCGATCCGGCTGCCGAGGCGGAAATGAAGCGGCTGATCGATCACACCAAGGCCGCAGGAGATACCCTGGGCGGGGTGGTTGAAGTGCAGGTGCTGGGCCTGCCGCCCGGTCTGGGCAGCCATGTGCAGTGGGATCGCAAGCTGGATGCCCGTTTGGCCATGGCATTGATGAGCATCCAGGCCATCAAGGGGGTTGAGGTGGGGTTGGGATTTGAGGCGGCCCGTCGGCCCGGCTCCCGGGTGCATGACGAACTAATGTATGATCCTGCCGTGCTGCAGCAGGGAGCTGCCTCGGCCTATACCAGGCCCAGCAACAATGCCGGTGGCCTGGAGGGGGGCATGACCAACGGCGAACCGCTGATCCTGCGGGCAGCCATGAAGCCGATCCCCACCCTGTACACGCCGCTGCGTTCGGTGGATATTGTGACCCATCAGCCTTATGAGGCCTCGGTAGAACGTTCCGATACCTGCGCTGTGCCGGCAGCCCTGGTGGTGGCTGAGGCGGTGGTGGCCCTGGAGCTGGCCCAGGCATTACAGGAAAAATTTGGCGGTGATGCACTGGAGGAGCTGTTGCGTAATCGTGATGCCTATCTGGCCGGGTTGCGGGAGTTCTGATGGCGTTGCCGATCATCCTGACCGGGCCGATGGGCAGCGGCAAGAGCAGCGTGGGGCGTCTGCTGGCGGAGCGGCTTGACTATGACTTTGTCGATCTTGATGCACTGCTGGTGGAGCAGGCCGGTATGAGCATCAACCGGATCTTTGCTGAGGAGGGAGAGGCCTCCTTTCGGAAGCGGGAGACTGAGCTGCTGGGTTTGCTGGCCGGTCGTGAGCGGATGGTGCTTGCAACCGGCGGCGGAGCGGTG
>CAZYMK010000367.1:0-3284 GCA_964648885.1 uncultured Geobacter sp.
TTGCTGTGGTTTCGTCGGGCCTTGTCCCTCCACCACTCTTGATAAGCAGGTTGTGTGACATACATACGTCATTGCCCCTGACGGAGTCAACGCAAATGTCACGGTTTGCCCGCAAGGCCGGATAGGTCTGGAAAAAACCACCGTCATCTGGTATAAACGAGGGCCTGAAAAACTCGTTCAGCACGGTCAGGAAAACATTTTGAGCCTATTTCGGGAGGAATCATGAGACGGCTGTTGCTGTTGGTCAGTCTGCTTGCACTGCCCCTGCTGGGGGGGTGTGCCCACAATTACTACAACCTGCCTCAGGAGGTGGTGGCAAACAAGGTACGGGTGGTCGGCGTGGTGCCGATGATCGTGGATGCGGAGTCAGATATCCGCTTTCCCCAGCGTGAAGAGTTGCTCAACCTGCTGGTGAGCATGAACCGTACCTTTGAGCGTGATCTGCTGCGGATGGTAAAAAACACCAACAGTTTTTACGCCGTAACCATGCTTGATCTGGACCCGAAGGCCACTTTTTCGGAGCTGCTTTTCCGGCGTGAGCGCCGTGATGACGCAGCTGTACAGTACAACAAGTATTTCTGGAAGGAAGAGGCGCTCGGCTCGCTGATTCGCAAAAACAGCCTGGATGCGGTGATGCTGGTGGTGGTCAGCGGTGTGACCCGGCCGGACAAGATCAGTTCCTCGAACCTGCTTGATGCCCTGGAGACCGACTACAATTACCTGATCATGACCGCGCAGATTGTAGATGCCAAAGGGTCAATCATCTGGGAATACCCCAATTTCCGGCAGCGCAGCATCTCCTACACGCCGTTGCTTAACCTGCAGTATCCGGACTTTGACGAAGCCAAGGCAAACATGAGCGCCAAGCCGCAAGTAAAGTTCAAGACCATTGAGGGGATCAGGCGGGCACTGGAGAAGCGGCGGCTTGATCTGCTGCGGCGCGAAACCAGCGAGGTGGAGCTGTACAGCAGTCAGTTTGAGGCTATGACCTCTCTGATGAAGGTGGATAGCGATCTTAGAAAGCGCAGTTCAGCTGAGCCTGTACAGCCGGGGAAGGAGTAGCCGTGTTGATTGAGATCGGGTTTGAAGGGGGCAAGAAAGTAACGGCATCATTCCCTGGTGGACTGCAGATGAAGACCGATCAGTCAGTTGAAAATGGCGGTGAAGGGGCCTATCCTGAGCCGTTTGCCTGTTTTCTCGGTTCCATCGGCACCTGCGCCGGCATTTATGTCCTTGAATTCTGTAACGCTCGCCGGATTCCGACTGACAAGGTGTCGCTGACCCAGGAGGTCTCTTTTGCAGAGGATGACCAGGGCAAACGGAGACTCGCCAAAGTGGCCCTGACGGTCAACCTGCCGCCGGAGTTTCCGGAACGGTACCGGAAGGCGATCGTCAAGGCTGCCGAACTCTGTTCCGTTAAAAAAGCAATCATGCATCCCCCTGAATTTGTGGTTGACTACCAGGTATCGTGACTACGCCCGTGGATGACGTCCGTAAGGAGAAGTTGAAAAAAGAACTGCAGGGGATCGGTATCGGTGCGGTGGGTCTTTTTCTGCTGCTGGCCTTTCTCACCTTCAGTGCTGCGGATCAATCGCTGAACAGCTGGTCGACCGAAGGGGGGGTGCGTAATCTGGGCGGGCGGCTGGGAGCCCAGATGGCCGACCTCTGTTTGATGCTGTTTGGTCTGGCTTCATACCTCTTGCCGGCGGCGCTGCTTTACATCGCCTACAACCTGCTGCGTTTCAAAGAACCGCGCCTCAGGTTCTACAAGGTGGCTGCCTTCTGCGGCCTGCTGTTTTCCCTGTCCTCGCTGTTTGCCTTCAACATGGAGTCGACCCTGCTGTTCGGCCAGCAGATACCGACCGGCGGCCTGATTGGCGGGGGTACGGCCCAGTTCCTCACAAGCAACCTCAATACCTTCGGTGCCCTCCTGGTCCTGCTGCCGCTTCTGGCAGCCTCAATCATGATCCTCTCCGGGTTCTCTTTTGTGCTGTTTGCCTCCTGGTGGCTGGAGAACCTGCGCATCAGGTGGGGTGCCCGCCGTGAACGGTCAGCCCGCAACCGGGAAGAGCAGCAGCGCGAGCAGGCCCGCACCGCCGGCAAACCGGCCCCCTCGACCGGTCCGGTGATCAAGGAGGCAGCTTCGCCATCACCGCCTCGCCCCAATTTCTTCAAGAAAGAGAAGAAAAAGGAAAAGGCCAAAGACACACTGGTGCAGGAGTCATTTGAGTTTATCAAGCACGAAGGGGAGTTTGTCACCCCGCCGCTGTCACTTTTGGATGCCCCTCCGGCCACTGAGCGGCGAATCGACCGTGAAGCGCTTGAGATGAACGCCCGGTTGCTGGAGAAGAAGCTGCTGGACTTCGGCATTGATGGCGAAGTCAAGGAGATCTGCCCCGGCCCGGTCATCACCATGTATGAGTTTGCCCCGGCCCCCGGCATCAAGATCAGCCGGATTGCCGGGCTGTCCGACGATCTGACCATGGCGCTGCAGGCGCTGTCGATCCGGATCGTGGCCCCGATCCCCGGCAAAGGGGTGGTGGGGATTGAAGTGCCCAATCGCGACCGGGAGATGGTCTACCTGCGGGAGATCTTTACCTGTGAAGAGTTTTTGCAGAGCCGGATGAAACTGCCGCTGGCCCTGGGCAAGGATAGTGCGGGATTGCCTTCCATGACTGATCTGGCCAAGGCTCCACACCTTCTGGTGGCCGGTTCTACCGGTTCCGGCAAGTCGGTTTCAGTCAACACCATGATCCTGTCGTTGCTCTATACTGCTACGCCCCGTGATGTCCGCTTTATCATGGTTGACCCCAAGATGCTGGAATTTTCCATGTATGAGGGGATCCCGCACCTGTTGCTGCCGGTGGTGACCGAGCCGAAAAAGGCCTCACTGGCACTGAAATGGGCCGTCAACGAGATGGAGCGCCGTTATCGTCTGCTGGCAGATAAAGGGGTGCGCAATATCGAGTCCTACAACCGCAAACTGGCAGCCGATGATGATCAGGGCAGCCATGCGGTAGCTGATGAGGAGATCATTGAGGAGCTGGAAGAGGTGATCGAGGGGGAGGATCAAGCCGTACTGGATGAGCCGCTCCCCTTTGTGGTGGATGACGATAAGGAAGAGCTGGAGCACAGCCATCTGCCCTACATTGTGGTGATCGTGGACGAGCTGGCCGACCTGATGATGGTGGCCGGTCGTGAAGTGGAGGAGCATATCGCCCGCCTGGCTCAGAAGGCCCGGGCAGCCGGTATCCACCTGATCCTGGCCACCCAGAGGCCATCAG
>CAZYMK010000368.1:0-3258 GCA_964648885.1 uncultured Geobacter sp.
CTGTCCAAGATCGAGGCCGGCAAGGTGGAGCTGGAGTATATGGATTTCTCGCTACGGCGGGCCGTGCAAGACGTGATCAACACCCAGCTGTCCAACTGCCACAAAAAACGGCTGCAGCTGAAGCTTGAGCTGGACGAACAGCTGCCGGAGATCGTCAAGGGGGATCAGCTGCGCCTGAAGCAGATCCTGCTGAACCTGCTCAGCAATGCGATCAAATTTACTGAACAGGGTGAGATCACCATTGCGGCCAGCCCGCTGGAGCAGCAGCAGTTCAGTACCCTGGTGCGGATTACGGTGCGGGATACCGGCATCGGTATGTCGGCTGAGGCTCAGCAGCGGATCTTTGAGCCGTTTGCCCAGGCCGACAGCTCCACCACCCGTCGCTACGGCGGCACCGGCTTAGGACTGACCATCTGCCGTCAGCTGGCCCATCTGATGGGGGGCGACATCTTCCTGGAGAGTGAACCGGGACAGGGGAGCAGCTTCCATCTGGACCTGCCGTTCGGCAACAGCAGCATCGTCCGGCTGCAGGAACAGCAGCAGACCGTCCGCCCCACCTGGGACGGGCCAGACCTGACCGTGCTGGTGGCTGAAGACAATAGCATGAATATGGCGTACATGCGGGGGCTGTTGGCCAAACTGGGGCTGTCCATGGTGGAGGTCCGCAACGGGGCAGAGGCGCTGGAACGCTGGCAACAGGGGGGGATTGACCTGATCCTGATGGATATCCAGATGCCGGAACTTTCCGGTGATCAGGCAACGCTGCTGATCCGTGAGCAGGAGCACCGGCAGGGGGGCGGCCACACCCCGATCATAGCCCTGACGGCCCATGCCCTGCGGGGAGACCGTGAGCGTTTGCTGGCCGAAGGGTTTGACAGCTATCTCTCCAAGCCGCTCAGCCTGATGCTGCTGCGGGAGGAGCTGCTGCGGGCGGTGTCCGGTCGCACACCGGCCGGGGAGGGGGGGGATGATGCCTGAACAGAGCGAGATCACGCTGGTTGTGGCCGATGACCACCCGATCTTTCTGCAGGGGGTGCGCTCATTGGTGGCAACCGACCCATCCATGCGTATTGTTGCCTCTTGCAGCCGTGGTGATGAGGCCCTGCAGCAGATTCGCGGGCTTGGGCCGACCGTGGCGATCCTGGATCTGACTATGCCGGGGCTGGACGGGCTGTCGGTTACTGCCCTGCTTCGTCAGGAAGGCAATCCGACGCCGGTGGTGATCCTGACTACCCACGACGACCCGGTGCTGGTGGAGCGGGCTCGTTTTTGCGGGGTCAATGCCTATCTTTTCAAACACCATGCCATGACCGACCTGGTGGAGACCGTCAGGAAGGTAGCCGACGGCAGCTGTCTGATGCAGGCCGGACAGGAGGAAAACCTTGACCGGCAGCCGCCCAAGGCCTTGTCGGAGCGCGAATGCGAAGTGGTTCGTCTGGTGGCCTGCGGCATGAACAACTGTTTTATCGGTGACACCCTGGGTATCAGCAGCAAGACCGTTGATAACCATCGTACCAAGATCATGAAAAAGCTGGGGGTCCATTCCACGGCAGAGCTGGTGCGGTATGCCGTTAAGGTGGGGTTGGCCTGAACAGGACGGGAGACGAGATGACACAGATAGTTGATGAACAGGCCGCCGGTCAGACCATCCTGGTGGTAGATGATGATCTGATGAGTCTTGAGATGCTGGTCTCGATTCTTGAGCAGGAGTACCGTGTGGTCAAGGCCCAGAGCGGGGCGGCAGCCCTTGCGCTGCTGGAACAGCTGCGGCCTGACCTGATTCTGCTGGATCTGGTTATGCCGGAGATGGATGGTTACACCCTGTTTCAGCGGATAAAAGAGCAGCCGGCTCTGGCCGATACACCGGTGCTGTTTCTTACCTGTATGACCGAAGAGCAGTTTGAGGTGAAAGGGCTTGAGCTGGGTGCGGTGGATTACATTGCCAAACCGTACAACCCGCATATTGTGCGGCTGCGGATCAGAAACCATCTGCTGCTGAAAAGCCGCCAGGATCAGCTGGTGGCGATCAGCCGCTCCAAGAGCGAGTTTCTGGCCAACATGTCCCATGAGATCCGTACCCCGATGAACGGTGTGATCGGTATGACGCAGCTGCTGCGCCTGACCTCGCTGACCCCAGAGCAACACCAGTATCTGGAGGCGATCGAGCTCTCTGCCGACAACCTGCTGGACCTGATCAACGATATCCTTGATCTCTCAAAGGTAGAGGCCGGCAAGGTTGAGCTGGATAGTGCTGATTTTTCAGTACACAAGGCAGTGCAGGATGTGGTGACAACCCAGATCTCCCGCGTGCATCAGAAAGGGCTGCAGCTGCAGCTGGAGTTGTCGGAGGCGTTGCCGCTGGTAGTGCGGGGCGACCAGCTGCGTCTGAAACAGATCCTGCTCAACCTGCTGGGCAATGCGGTCAAATTTACCGAGCAGGGGAGCATCACGCTCTCTGCCGACCTGGTGGCGTATCAGGATCAGAGTAGCCTGATCAGGATCACGGTTGCCGATACCGGCATCGGTATTGACCCGTCCATGCTCAGGATTATTTTTCAGCCGTTCAGCCAGGGAGATCGTTCCATTACCCATCGTTTTGGCGGTACCGGCCTGGGGCTGACCATCTGCAGCAGGCTGGCAGAACTGATGGGGGGCACCATCACGGTTGCGAGCGAGCCGGGGCAGGGCAGCCGCTTCAGTCTGGAGCTGCCGTTTGGTCTGCCGCAGGCCGCTGCAGCGGCCCCGACGCCATCCGAACCAACGCAGACTCTGGCGGAAGTTCCGCCGTTGACGGTGCTGGTTGCCGAGGATAACCGGATCAACAGTTACATGGCAGAGCAGATGCTGCGCAAGCTGGGCCACCGTCCGTTGCTCTGCGGTGATGGACAGGCTGCGGTTGAGCGTTGGGCCGAGGGCGGTATTGACCTGATCCTGATGGATATCCAGATGCCGGTGCTGGGAGGTGAAGAGGCGCTGCAGCTGATACGGAGCGCTGAGGCTGACCAAGGACGGCACACACCGGTGGTAGCCCTGACCGCCGATGCCTTGCACGGCAGCAAGGAACGGCTGCTGCAGGCCGGTTTTGACGGCTACCTGACCAAACCGTTCCGGCTGGCCGCCCTGGCTGAGGAACTGCAGCGGGCGATGGCTGCCGCCTCAACCGGACCGGCATAGGGAGATCACCTCATATACAGGCCGTTGCTACCTGTGCTAAAAAGACGTTCGCTGAATCAGCTGCGATCAGAGGTGAGGGACTAT
>CAZYMK010000369.1:0-3247 GCA_964648885.1 uncultured Geobacter sp.
CCTCGCTGAAGATCGAAGGCAGGATGAAATCAGCCGATTATGTGGCCAAGGTGGTCAAGGCCTACCGGCTGATGGTTGATGGAGACGCTGCAACGCAAAAAGAGACCCTGAAGGCTGCCAAGGAGCTGTTAAAGGACTCCTTTGGCCGCACCCCCACAAAGGGCTTTCTGGCCTCCAGCAATCCGGTTGATATTGCCAACCCCTGGTTGCGGGGCGGCACTGGTCGGTTCAGCGGTGAGGTCAAGCAGGCCCGTCAGGGGCATATCAGCTTTGAAACCCGCGATGGGCTGCAGGTGGGGGACCGCTTGCGGCTGCAACCCAAGTCGGATCAGGCAGGTACAGCCTGGACCCTTCGGGAGCTGTACGTCAACCGGAAGGCGGTCCACAGCTGTAAGGGGGGAACAGTGGTGGAGGTGGCCTGTCCCTTTACGGCACAGCCAGGCGATGCCCTGTTCAAGGTGGGGGCGGCCGATGCCTTTGGCATGAGTGATGAGGCAGCCAACCGCAGGCTCCAGGCAGCCGGGCCGGATCGGACCACAGTTCGGCTGGAGATCACCTGCGAGGGTCAAGGGGCAGGGGTCAAGGGTCAAGAAAAATCAGAGGTCTACAAACCGCCCTTTGCCCCTTGCCCCTTGACCCTGTGTATTTCAGCCCGGCTTGGAGCGGCTACCTTCTCATACAGATTCCCTCTGGGGGAGCTGGAACCGTCTCGCTCCAGCGATATGGAGAGTGTGTTGACCGCCCGTTTCAGTGAGACCGGTGAGACACCTTTCCGTCTGGAGCAGTTGAGTGCGCCGGATTTTCCGGCCTTGTTTATCCCGCCTGCCCGGTTGAAAGAGATCCGGCGTGAGCTGTACCAGCGGTTGGAACAGGAAGGTACTGCAGAAGAGCGGCGGCGGATTGCAACGGCAAAGGCAGCGGCGTTGAATGAATTGCAGGATCAAGGCCACGCACTGAGCCTGTCGAAGTGGTCAAGGGGAGAGCATGAAGAGCTGCTGATTCAGGTGGATAGCCCGTCAGAGGTACGCTGGGCCTTGTCGCAGGGTGCTGATCAGGTGGTGGTGCCGCTGCACCGTGCCACGATCCATGAGCTGTCACGCTACCTGAACCGGCTGGGAGGGGATGTTGACCGGATTATCTGGCAGTTGCCGTTTATGCTGTTTGACCCTGAACTGCCATTTATTGCAGAGGCGGTTGCCGGGCTCTACCGTGCCGGCTTCCGGCAGTTTGATCTGACCAATCCGGGGCAGCTGCCTTTGCTGCAGCAGTACGAAGGGGTGCAGCTGTCAGCAGGCTATCGGCTGTTCACCCTCAACAGCCAGGCCCTGGCCTTCTGGCAGGAGCAGGGTATCCAGCGGGCAACGCTGTATATTGAGGATGACCGGGAGAATATGGCGGATCTGTTACGGCAGTCACCGCTTGTGACGGTGCTGGTCTACAGTCCGGTGGAGGTGATGGCCACCCGGGTCAGGATCAAGGAGATCAGCAGCAGTGCGCCGCTTACGTCGGACCGGGGCGAGACCTATCGGATGCGCGGTCGTGACGGTTTTACCCATATCAGTGCTACCACGCCGTTTTCACTGCTGGGGCGGCTGACCGAGCTGCGCCGGATGGGTTGCCGTTCTTTTTTGCTGGATCTCTCTGCCACACCCTCTGAACGACGGGCTGAGATCCTTGAGGGGTTTCGTGCAGACCGTCTGCTGCCGGGCAGTACGTTGTTCAACTATGAACGGGGGCTGGCATGATAAGGGACTCGGAACGTGCTCATATACCGTTTTACATCTCATCTTCAGGCCGTCTTTGCCGCCCCTTCAATCACAAAATCCTCAGCGTAGCCCTGCTACGCCTGCGGTTTTGCTCAATCAGGGACGACAAATCCAGCCTAAATCTGAGCGTAAAACCTGGTACATCAGCACATTCCAAGTCCCTAAGCCGGCTTTTCTGTCTGATCCTGCTGCTGTCAATGCTGATAACCGGTACGGCTGCTGCAGAGGAGACCCTGCGCGGTATGGTCAAGACGGTGCACGACGGTGATACCGTGGTGCTGGTGGGGCGGGGCATAGGTCGGTTAACCGTGCGGCTTTACGGCATTGATGCGCCGGAGACCACCAAGCCGGACCGGCCTGGTCAGCCATACTCCAGTCAGGCCAGACGGGTGCTGATGTACAAGCTGCTGGGACGAGAAGTGACCGTACAGCTGCGGGAGTACGATCAGTATGGTCGCGGTGTGGGTGTGGTGCTGCTGGGGGGGCGTGATATCAACGCCGAGATGGTGGCTGATGGTCAGGCCTGGGCCTACCGCCGCTTTCTGGACGGCCCCTATGCCTCAACCTATATCCGCCTTGAAGAACAGGCCCGACGGCAGCGTCGCGGTCTGTGGCGCGATCCCAACCCGCAGCCGCCCTGGGAGTTCAGGAAGACACGCAGCCGTTGATCAGCCCGTGCCTTCGGGTCAGTTCTTCAGCCGTTTGGACAGTTCCAAAGCTCGTTTGACCCGCGAAATCACTCGCAACGGCTGCACCGGTTTGGGTATAAAATCAAAGAACCCTGCCGCCAGGGCCTTATGCTCTTCATCAGTGGAGGCTCGTCCGGTCAGCATTATCACCGGTATGGCGGCGGTGACGGGGTTAGCCTTGATGGCGCGCAACAGGCCATGACCGTCAAGGCGGGGCATGACCGCATCGGTGATGATCAGCTGGGGACGATGGGAGAGGGTCAGTTTGAGCGCCTCCAGACCGTCTGTTGCCTGAATCACCAGAAAGCCTTCCTTGACCAGTGCTGCCTGCAGTACTGCGGCAACGGTGGGAGAATCTTCCACAACCAGAATGGTCGTCTCGGAATCGGCAGTAGCGGGAGGGGCATCCAGATAGTGGCGTGAGATGGCGTCGAGGATCTCACGGCGAGTGGCAATGACCGGCACCACCTGCAGTCCGGTGATCCGGGCAATCATGTCGCTGGTTTCACTGTCAAACGGATCGGTAATGGCCACTGCCAGCATGGCATCACGTTGTTTGAGCGGGAAAATGATCCGCTTCATCACGAATTCGGTCGGTAATAGATTCAACAGCTCCTTTGGATAGCTGCGGTTGCTGAAGTCGCTGACGGTCTTGAAGTCAAACTGACGTCCCAGGGCATCCACCAGTTCCTGCTCAGTGATGACCCCCATCTCTTCAAGCACCTGTCCCAGTCGGATGCCCTCCTGCTTCTGGCGTTCAAGTGCCCGCTCAAGGGTCTTTTCACTTATCAG
>CAZYMK010000370.1:0-3203 GCA_964648885.1 uncultured Geobacter sp.
TGGTGGTCTCTGTCAGACCCAGTCGTGAGATACCGCTGGCCACGTACAGGTTTAGTCCCACCGGCGGGGTGATCATGCCGATCTCCATGTTAACGGTCATCAGTATCCCCAGGTGGATCGGGTCGATCCCCATCTCCATGGCCACCGGAAACAACAGCGGTGCGGTGATCAGCAGTATTGAAGAGGGCTCCATGAAGTTGCCGGCTGCCAACAGCAGGACGTTGACAAAGATCAGGAAGGTAACCGAGGTGAGGCCAAGTCCGATCATCCAGGCGGTCAGGTTCTGGGGTACCTGCTCAGAGGTGAGCAGAAAGGAGAACAGTACCGCATTGGTGATGATGTACAGCAGCATGGAGGACATGCTGGCTGCAGAAAGCAACACCTTGGGCATATCCTTCATGCCCAGGTCCTTGTAGATGAAGACGGCAACAATAAAGGCGTAGACCGCGCTCATGGCTGCTGCCTCAGTGGGGGTGAACAGACCGGAATAAATACCGCCAATCACCACCACAATCAGGAACAGTCCCCAGAAACTCTCCCGGAAGGTGCGGAAGACTTCACCAACAGATGCTCTGGGCTGGCAGGGGTAGTTGCGTTTTTTTGCCACCACCCAGGTAACGACCATCAGGGTCAGGGCCAGCAGCAGGCCCGGGATGATGCCGGCAATGAACAGCCGTCCGATGGACTCGTTGACCGAGACCGCATAGATCACCATCACGATCGAGGGGGGAATCAGAATACCCAGACCGCCGGCAGTGCCGATCACGCCAACCCCGAATTTCATCGGGTAGCCCTGCTTGACCATGGCTGGCAGCAGGATTGAGCCGATGGCCACCACCGTGGCCGGGCTGGAGCCGGATACCGCGGCAAACAGGGCGCAGGCCACGATCCCGCCCAGGGCCAGACCACCCCTGAAATGGCCAACCAGGGCCGTGGCAAAGGCGATCATCCGTTTGGCCACACCGCCGTGGGTCAGGAAGTTGCCGGCCAGGATAAAGAACGGAATGGCCATGATCTCAAACTTTTCTATGCCGGTGAACAGTTTTAAGGCCACTGCCTCGGTGGGTACGTTTGAGAAGAAGAACAGGAACGCCAGTACGGTCAGGCCCAGGGAGATGGAGATCGGCATGCCGGTCAGCATCAGACCGGCCAGGATGGCAAACACGATACCGGCATGACCCAGTGAGGAGAGCCCTGCCAGTACAGCGGCAATGGTTGCCAGTACAAACAGCGCCTTTTTCTTGGTAAGCTGCTCAACAGGAATTGCTGCTGAACTCATTTCACACCTCCCCGTTTCCGTTCATCTTCAAACTTGTGCTCTTCGTACTCCTCCAGCATCTCGGTGGCGTCAACCGTGTTCTCTTCAATGCCATCAACATGACCGTGGTCGTGGTGGGGCAGTTCACCGGTGCGGTAGAAGTTCCAGCCCACCTGCAGAAAGCGGAAGCACATCAGGAAGGAGGCAAGGGGAACAGCAGAGTAGATCTTCCATGTTGACCATTCCAGGTCCGGGGTGACCGGGCCTTCTATGATCTCGGAAACATCCCGGCCCAGCATCTGGTAGGTGGCATAGTGCATGCCGTTTTCCCAGACAAAGAGGAACCCCAGGTAGCCGATAATGCCGGTAAACAGAGCACCGCCAAAGATACCCAGCAGCACGCATTTGATCCGCCAGGGTTCAGGCAGGCGGGTCACCAGCACATCCACCCCCACATGGATGCCGGTACGCACACCATAGGCGGCACCAAATTTGGCCATCCAGACAAACATATAGATACAGAGCTCCTGGGCCCAGCCCAGGTTGATGCCCAGCAGCCAGTCCTGCAGGCCGGGGATCGGCAGGCCGGCTGCGTAGCGGTGCAGCACCGCGATAAAGATGATCACGGTTGCCGCAGCGATCAGGAAGGCGATGATGATCTCTTCCAGGCGGTCCAGGTATTTCATCATGGAAGTTTCTCCTGAGAGTTATTCGCAAAAAAGGCCGCTGCGGGGGCCGCAGCGGCCATGGTTCATCAGAACAGCATTATTTGTCCGGGCTGTAGCCGGTTGCCTTGTACACTTCCTGCACAATGTCGTTGCCGATCCGGGCAGCGTTGTCCTTGTGGGCCTTGTCCATGGCCTTTTTCCAGGCCTGGCGCTCAGCCGGGGTCAGGGTGATGATCTGGGATTTGCCTGATTTTTTGACCGCTGCCATGGCATCGTCGTTATCCTTCTTGGCGATATCGTTGGCAAATTTGGTGGCATCCTTCATGGCGCTTTCAAGTGCAGTGCGGATATCAGCCGGCAGACCCATCCAGAACTTCCTGTTTACCAGAACAGCGTAGCCCAGGTAGCCGTGGTTGGACATGGTCACGAACTTCTGCACTTCGTGCATCTTCTGGGTGTAGAGGTTGGAAGGGGGGTTCTCAGTACCGTCAACCACGCCGGTCTGCAGGGCCTGATACACCTCGGAGAAGGCCATAACCTGCGGGATGGCGCCTACGGAACGCATCTGGGAATCCAGCACCTTGGAAGACTGAATCCGCATCTTGATGCCCTTCATATCGGCCACGTTCTTGAGCGGCTTGTTGGCGGACATAACCTTGAAACCGTTATCCCAGTACGCCAGGCCGATCAGGCCTTTGGTTTCCAGCTTCTTGAGCAGTTTTGCACCCACCGGACCCTGGGTAACAGCATGCAGGTCTTTGTAGTCGTCAAAGATGAACGGCAGGTCAAATACTTCAAACTCTCTGAGGCCCAGCGGGGCGAACTTTGCCAGTGACGGTGCCAGCATGTGTACGGCACCGATCTGCAGCATCTCCATCTCTTCCTTGTCTTTGTAGAGCTGGCTGTTGGGGTAGACCTCTACCTTGACGCGGCCTTTGGTACGCTCTTCTGCCAGCTTTTTGAAATGCTCGGCAGCCGCGCCTTTGGGGGTGTTGACCGCCACCACGTGACTGAACTTGATCACGATTGGTTGCGAGGCTTGGGCGACCATTGGGAACGCAAAGGCCAGGGTAACAACTGCTGCCAGAATCTTCTTGAACATGCGGTTTTCCTCCTTGGGTTGGTGTTCGTTACAATCGGGTTGCGTGTTGACGAAAAAGTGAGATGTTGTTCTAAAGCAAAGGGTGTGCCGGAACGGCAGGGGCAAGGGGTAAGGGGCAAGGGGCAAGGAAAAACGCAGGGTTTGAGATTTTGACCCTTGACCCTTGACCCTTGAC
>CAZYMK010000371.1:0-3182 GCA_964648885.1 uncultured Geobacter sp.
GCCTTGCATATGGCAAGCGTGTGATCTTCAAGGATGTCAATATCAAGTTCGTGCCGGGCAACTGCTACGGCCTGATCGGTGCCAACGGCGCCGGTAAATCCACCTTCCTCAAGATTCTGGCCGGCCTTTCCGAGGCTGATTCCGGCACCGTCAGTGTCGGCCCCCGGGAGCGGATCGCCTTTCTGAAACAGGATCAGTTTGCCTTTGATGAGTACACCGTGTTCAATACCGTGATCATGGGACACAGTCGACTGTACGAGGTGATGACTGCCCGCGAGGCGATCTATGCCAAAGCTGAATTTACCGAAGAGGATGGCATCCGCTCGGCTGAACTGGAGTCTGAATTTGCCGAGATGAACGGCTATGAGGCGGAGTCCGAGGCGGCGGTGCTGCTGAACGGCCTGGGCGTACCGGAGGAGCTGCGTCACAAGCAGATGAAGGAGCTGGAGGGGGGAGACAAGGTGCGGGTGCTGCTGGCCCAGGCCCTGTTCGGCAACCCGGATATTCTGCTCTTGGACGAGCCCACCAACCACCTGGATCTGAAGACCATCAACTGGCTGGAGGAGTTCCTTGCCCGCTTTAACAACACCGTGATCGTGGTCTCCCACGACCGTCACTTCCTGAACCAGGTCTGTACTCATATGGCCGATATCGACTTTGGCCGGATTCAGGTCTACGTGGGTAACTACGATTTCTGGTATCAGGCCAGCCAGCTGAACCTGAAGCAGAAGCAGGACGAGAACCGCAAGGTTACTGACAAGGCCAACGAGCTGAAGGAGTTTATCCAGCGGTTCTCCTCCAACGCCTCCAAGGCCAAGCAGGCCACCTCTCGCAAAAAGCTGCTGGAAAAACTGACCATTGAAGAGATGCCGGTTTCCTCCCGTAAATATCCCCATGTGGTGTTCAAGCCGGAACGTCCCTGTGGCGATATTATTCTGGAGATCAGCGGCCTTTCCAAGACGGTTGACGGCGTGCAGGTTTTCAAGGACCTGGATCTGAACGTCCGCAAGGGGGACAAGATCGCCTTTGTGGGGGGGAATGGATTAGCCAAGACCACCCTGTTTCAGATCCTGGCCGGTGAGCTGGAGCCGGATGCAGGGACATTCCGGTGGGGTGTGACCATCACCAGCAGCTACTTCCCCAAGGAGAACGGCTCCTATTTTGACAACGATCTGAACCTGATTGAGTGGCTGGGGCAGTACTCACCCCCCACTGAAGGAGAGACCTTTGCCCGTGGTTTCCTGGGCAGGATGCTGTTTTCCGGTGACGAGGCCACCAAGAAGACCAGGGTGCTTTCCGGTGGCGAGCGGGTCCGTTGTATGCTCTCCCGCATGATGCTGAGCGGTTCTAACGTACTGATCCTGGATGAGCCGACCAACCACCTTGATCTGGAATCGATCACGGCGCTGAACAACGGCCTGATCTCTTTTAGTGAGGTGGTACTGTTTGCCTCCCACGACCACGAGTTTGTCAACACCGTTGCCAACCGGTTTGTGGAGTTTACACCCGGCGGCATCATCGATCGGGCCATGACCTTTGAAGAGTACCTTGAGAATGAGGAAGTAAACCGGACCCGGGATCAGCTCTGTAACGGCCATGCCGATCTGACGTTGTAATCTGCTACTGTGAGACCGTTGTGATATTCAGGAGCAGGCCCTGGTCGAGATGGCCCATCTCGTCAGGGCCAAGCTGTTTGAGCTCCACCAGCAGCAGGTGCGCCTGTCGGATCAGATCTGCCGGATCCAGCCACTGGCAGGGGCTGGGTACCTGCTGCAGATAACCGATGCCCCCCTGCAGTAACGCCACAGCTCCGTTAAAATTACCGTTACGCCAATGCAGCTGGGCAATGGCCAGCTGGATAATCCCCTGGTACAGGTTGCGCAGTTCACCGGTTGCCTGCATCCAGAGTGCTTCCACGGTTTCATGGCACTCAAACCAGTGGTGGCGGTTAAACTGCCTGACCCCCAGCAGCAGCAGCCCTGAAGGGGCATCGCTGCAGGTGCGACAGAGCGGCTGCCTTGCTTCTGCAGGCTTCATTTCAGAAAGAACCGCAGCGCCTTGACGATGATCTGGAACAGGTCCGGATCCGACCGGCGCAACGGGTCACTGTAGCTGCCGAACAGCGACGGCTCCTCATCCCAGCCCTGCACCTTGCGGGCATGCTCTTTTTCCCGCTCCTGCTCCTCCCGCTGTTTCTGTTCCTGACGCTGCTGTTCCAGCAGATGCCCCCCCAGCTTCATCCACTCAAACAGCTGGCGTAGTTCGCCACCATCCAGCCAGATGCCGTGCTCTTTACAGCGGTCTACAATCACGCCGCTCTTGGCCCCGAAGTTGACCCGGTGCATGTGCTTGCTGCAGACCGGACACTTGATGTAGGCGATCGGGTACTGGTTCGGCTCCCGTTTTTCATTGATCGCCTCCAGACCGGCCCGATCAATGCCGCTCCGGTTTTTTACCGTGGCCTCAAGCAGATACTCAAGCTCACCCGGATCAAAAAAGATGCCCAGGCACTGTTCGCAGCGATCCACAAAAAAACGGTTGTCCAGCTTCAGATCAAGCACCTTCAGCTTGATGGTGCAGCGGGGGCAGATGCGCGGGGTGTCGCTTTCGTGAGTGGTGTAGTAATGGATCCCCTTCAGGTCCACATCAGTACGGTTGCCGCAGTACTGGCAGAGCAGGGAACCGGGCGGCAGGGGCGCCTTACAGTTTGAACATCGAGCCATGGCGTGCTACCTTTCGCATCAAAGCATTGCCGGGAGTATACCGTAAAAAATGCCTGAAGAAAGTCTCTACTGATGAAAATAACCCTGTTGACCCATGCCAAAGAGATCGGCAAGCGCTCCAACACCGGCCGACTGGTGCTGGAGGTGCTGGGTGATGCGGCAGAACAGATCCGCTGGGACAGGCTGACCCCGCCGGAGGGGCTGGTCAGGGAGATTGAGGCAGGTGGCGTTGCGCTGGTCTATCCGGGGCTGCCGGATGAGCCCTGCCCTGACTTACGTGGCATCACACGGTGCATACTCATTGATAGCACCTGGCATGAAGCCCGCAAGATCTACCAGCGCAGCCCGTACCTGCAGCTGGCCCGCCGGATCAGCCTGCAGCCTGCAGCGCCATCACGCTATAACTTGAGAAAAAACCAGAAAGAGGCCGGCCTCTGTACTGCCGAGTGTGTGATCCAG
>CAZYMK010000372.1:0-3176 GCA_964648885.1 uncultured Geobacter sp.
GTAGCGAGAAATCCATATACTCCAGCTCCACCTTGCCGGCCTCGATCTTGGACAGATCAAGGATATCATTGATCAAGGCCAGCAGACTGTCGCCGGAACTTCTGATGCAATCAAGGTACTCCTGCTGCTCCTGGGTCAGCTCGGTAAAGCCCAGCAGCTCAGCCATCCCCAGCACGCCGTTCATCGGGGTACGGATCTCATGGCTCATATTGGCCAGAAACTCGCTCTTGGCCCGGTTGGCCGCCTCGGCCGCCTGACGGGCCTCTTCAAGGGCCTGGGCCGCCTTGCGCTGTTCCGTTACATCCCGCATCAGTTCCAGCATGCAGATGGTGCCGTCGCTGTCAACAAACGGCAGGGTCACCACGTTAAAGACCGTGCCGTCCGGGTGGCACAGCTCGGTTGATGTATGACCGCCCTGCTGCAAGCGCTCTTCAAACTGGCAGTAGCTGCAGGGATTGTCGGAACGCCCCAGCTCCTGATGGCAGATCAGACCGGTTCGATCACCGTACAGCCGCTTGATCGCATCGTTCATATAGCGGATCCGGTACTGGCGGTCGATCAGCAGCACCCCAAGGCCGCTGTCGGAAATGGCCTGAAACAGCAGGGTCTGCCGTTCCTGCTGCGCAACCTGCTCGGTCAAGTCCTGCATGGTACCCAGAGAATGGAGCGGTGCCCCGTCAGGGCCGAAGCTGGTCTCACACTGCACCTGCAGGTAGCGCACCTGCCCGTCCGGCAGCAGCAGGCGGTGCTGGGCGGTAAAATTGGTCTGCTGCTGAACGCTCTGCTGCCAGGCAGACAAAAGCAGGTCACGGTCGTCGGGATGCACCCGTTCCAGATAACGCTCAACCGATGGACCGTTTGCCTGACGCTGCCCCAGCAGGGTATAGATCATCGGCGACCAGTGGACCTCTTTGCTGCGATGGTCCTGCTCCCAGAAGCCGATCCGGGTCAGTTCCTGACTCTTGAACAGTTTGCGGCGTTCCAGTCCAATCTGGCTGATCAGGCTATTAAAGGCAGCGGTCAGCTGCTGCACCTCTCGATTATCGTCGGACCCGACGATCACAGTCCGGTCCAGCTGATGAGGATCCATACCGGCAATGGTGTCGGTCAGTCGGGTCAGGCCGCCGGTAATGGTGCGCCCCAGCCACCAGGTGCCGCCGATACCGGCCAGCACCACCAGCACCATCCCCCCCAGGTAGACCAGCCTGAAGCGGTAAACTGGCTGAAAGGCCTCAGCCACCGGCAGATTGACAGCCAGAATCCAGTTGTTGGTCTTCAGCCGCTTGAAAGAGGAAATGCTGTGCAACCCCTTGCTGTTGACCGTTTCACCGCTGCCTTCAAACCCCTCCAGCGCCATATCAAACAGGCGGTTTACTCCCGGCAGTACATCCTGCTGCATGATCCGGCTGTAGTCAGGGTGGATGATCATGGTGCGGTCCGGGGCATACAGGAAATAATAGCCGTTTTTGCCCATCTTTGCCTTGGTCAGGGCATGGAAAAAACTTTCCTGGACCAGCAGATCCATGGCCCCACCCAGGATCGCCACCAGCCGCCTGTCGGCATCAAATACCGGTGCGGTCATCATGATGGCGGGGCGGCCATGCTTGGATGAGGGATAGGGGTTGGAGATGATCGGCTTGCCGGCCTGCACGGTCTGCAGATAGTACTCGCGGAAGGAGAAATCCTTACCCCGGCGCCCAGACAACCGGGGGTTTTCCACCAGCAGACGGCCTTCGGGGGTAAAGAGAAACAGGCCGCTATTAAAGATGCTACGGATGCCGGTGCGGTTATTCAGCCAGGTCTGGGCCGCATTCGGGGACTTGAGAACATCCTGGGGCAGCACCCCGGCCACGCCGATCAGGGCGTTGTGGGCCGAGGTCAGCTTGTCGTCCAGCCCTTCGGCTACACTGGTCAAGGTGTTGAACTGCTGCTGCATGATCAGTTCACGGGTCTGCTGCTTGAAATAGAAATACGTTGCAACAGCAGTAGTGCCCAGCACCAGCACCAGAAACAGGGCAATGCCGGTCACCAGCCGCTTATTGATGCTGATCGTCTTCATGCGTCTCCCCACAGGCTGTCAAGGGTGCTGAATCGGTGGCTGAACCGCTCAAAGGCCTGATCAAGCTCTGTCAGCAGCGGACCGGCCGACTGCAGGGCAGCAGCGGAACGCCCCAGCTGCTCCAGCTGTGAGGCAAGCTCGCCGCAGCGCAAAGCACCGCTGTTCAGGGCAGCCCCTTTCAGGCTGTGGGCCTCACGGGTAAAGGCCTCGCGATCCTCCTCCTGCACATAGTGACGCAGCTGTGCCAGCATGGCCGGCAGTTCATCCACCAGCATCTGCGTTATGGTGCGGGCCAGCTCTGTATCACCCTCCAGCCGGTCAAGCAGCCCTGTATGATCAAAATCAGGTGCAACCTGCACCGTCACCGGATCAGGCGCTTTCGGCGCTGCTGTTGTTGTGCTGCACAGCAACTGGCGACTGATGCAGGCAGCCAGGTTTGCCGGTTGCAGCGGTTTGTTGAGGTAGTCGTCCATGCCGGCCTCAAAACAGTGCTGACGATCCTGCACAAAGGCATGGGCCGTCAGGGCAATAATCGGCAGCCTGCGGTTCTGTTCGCCGGCCTCACCGGCCCTGATCCGCCGGGTGGCCTCAAAGCCGTCCATAACCGGCATCTGGCAATCCATCAGAATCAGATCCACCGGCGAGATCCGCAGCATGGCCAGGGCCTCTTCACCGTTGGTTGCCTGCAGTACGGTATGCCCCTGTTTCTGCAGGGTGCCACGGGCCACCAGCATATTAACGGCATTGTCCTCCACCACCAGCACCCGGGCCCTGCAGAACGGTGCCTGTTCCTGCACCGGTTGATCGGCTGCAGCCAGCGCGGCTGCCTGCTCAGCACTGCAGCGGTCAAAGGGGATTGCCACAGTAAAGGAACTGCCCTCACCGGGCCAACTGATGACGCTGATGGTGCCGCCCATCAGCTTGACCAGACGACGGGAGATGGCCAGCCCCAGGCCGGTGCCGCCATACTTGCGGGTGGTAGAGCTGTCGGCCTGCACAAACGGTTCAAACAGCCGCTCCAGCTGTCCACGGGGGATGCCGATACCGGTATCCCGTACCAGACAGCGCAGCAGCACCTGACCGTCATCCTGCGGCTCGGTCCAGGCCCGCAGGGTAA
>CAZYMK010000373.1:0-3173 GCA_964648885.1 uncultured Geobacter sp.
TTGATCAGGATGTTCATGGCCGGGCCGGAGGTGTCCTTGAACGGGTCGCCAACGGTGTCGCCGACAACGGCAGCCTTGTGGGCCTCGCCACCTTTTTTCTCACCGGCCAGTTCACCTTTTTCGATGTACTTCTTGGCATTGTCCCAGGCGCCGCCGCCGTTGGACATCATCAGAGCCAGCAGCACCCCTGCCAGGGTTGCACCGGCCAGCATGCCGCCCAGCGCCTCCTTGTGCAGCAGGAATCCGACCAGTACCGGCGCAATAACCGCCACCATGCCGGGCAGGATCATCTCTTGCAATGCTGCCTTGGCTGAGATGTCCACACAGGTCTGGGAATCAGGCTTGACGCCGGGCTTGCCTTCCAGCAGGCCGGGGATCTCACGGAACTGACGACGGATCTCGTCCACCATCTTGCCGGCAGCCTTACCGACCGAGGTCATGGTCAGGGCGCCGATAAAGAACGGCAGTGCCCCGCCGATCAGGAGGCCGATGACCACCATCGGGTTGAGCAGGTTGATCGACTCAAGGCCGACTGCAGTGGCGTAGGCCGAGAACAGGGCCAGGGCGGTCAGGGCAGCGGAACCAATGGCAAAGCCTTTGCCAACCGCTGCAGTGGTGTTACCAATGGCGTCAAGGCCGTCAGTGATCTTGCGGACTTCAGGACCCAGGCCGGCCATTTCAGAGATACCGCCGGCATTATCAGCAATCGGACCGTAGGCATCAACGGTCATGGTAACACCAACGGTGGCCAGCATGCCAACCGCAGCGATACCAATGCCATACAGACCAGCTACCTGATTGGCAACAAAAATGCCAACACAGATAATCAGAATAGGAGCAACCGTACTTTCAAGGCCCACTGCCAGGCCGTGGATGATGTTGGTGGCCGGGCCGGTTTTGCTGGCCTCGGCAATCCGTCGTACCGGACCGGCTGCGGTGTAATACTCGGTAATCAGGCCGATGGCAATACCGGCAATGGTGCCGGCCAGAATGGCCCAGAACACACCGTTACTGATATGCATGGCCTTGGTAATGAAGTAGGCAGCGACCAGAAAGCCGCCGGCAGCCACAAAAGTGGTGTAACGCAGGGCAGCGGCAGGATCGATGTTTTTCAGAAACTTCATGGAGCCGACACCGATCAGGGAGAAGATCAGCCCGGCCATGGCCAGTACCAGCGGCAGCAGCATGGCATTGGCACGGACCGCTTCACCACCCAGAATCTCCAGCTGTAAAGCGCTGGCGGTTGCAGCAATGGCGATGGTGGCGATAATGGAACCAACGTAGGATTCAAAGATGTCAGCACCCATACCGGCGGTGTCACCCACGCAGTCACCTACGTTGTCGGCAATAACGCCGGGGTTACGGGGGTCATCCTCAGGGATGCCGGCCTCTACCTTGCCCACCAGGTCGGAACCGACGTCAGCCGCCTTGGTGTAGATGCCGCCGCCAACCCGAGCAAACAGGGCGATGGAAGAGGCACCCATGGCAAAACCGTTGATGTAGTTGGCGGTAGCGGGATCATTGCCAAAGAAGATGTAGGCAATACCAACCCCGACCAGGCCGACCGAGGCAACGGAAAGGCCCATGACAGCGCCGCCGTTAAAGGCCACCATCAGGGCAGCACCCTGACCGGTGGTGCGGGCAGCTTCAGTGGTGCGCACGTTGGCATGGGTGGCAGCCTGCATGCCGATGTAGCCGCACAGCATGGAGCAGAGTGCCCCGCCCAGGAATGCCAGGGCGGTCTGATGTCCCATGCTGACAAAGATCAGGCCAAAGACAACCACGATAAAAATGGCCAATACCCGGTATTCCCTGTTCAGGAACGCCATGGCACCGCCATGGATTGCCTCGGCAATCTCTCTCATCTTCTCATTGCCGACTGACTGTGACTTGATGCTGGTGTAGATCAGGAGGGCAATGATGAACCCTGCTACCCCCAGAATCGGTGCGAACATCTGCAATTGCATGCTCAGACTCCTCTCTTTCCTTTGGTGGGTTTGACTCTGTTTGTTGGTTTTATACGGGTGAAGCGGTTAGATGCGTCAGGTCTGCCGGGGAAGTTGGCCGAAAGATTAAAAACGTCAGGTATGTAGGTGATCTTCAGATTTTTGTCAAGGGTATTCGTGGTCGATTGTTATGCAGTTTGCAACGGCATGCCAACCTTGAGGACAGTACAGACGCGGCTTGAGTGGTGATACAACAGTGTCATGCAAGAAAATATACAGATAATCAAAACATCGTTATGAAAAAACCTTAAAATCATGCTTTGCTAAATATAAAATTATCAAATATTTTTTTAATAGTTTGTAATTATTATATATTTCAAAAATTAACAAGTATTTGAATCTTAACTGTTGACTATTTTATAACGGTGTAATAAATACCTGTAAACTAATGCACCGGCAACGTGTGCATTTTTTGTGTACCTCCTGTAACTGACTGTTTTTATGCTATTTAAAAGTTAAAGTTTGTGAGTGCTTTGTTAGCCGCGACACCTGGTCCGGCACTGCTACATCCATAACGCATTGAAAGGAGAAGCAACGATCCCAGGTTCACGCAGTACCCAGACATTTCCCACGCATCTTTTGAAAGGAGTACACAATCATGGCGGAAAAGACGTACAACTGGTCAGCGATAGCTCAAAATCCCAAGTTTATCGAACTGCACCACAAGAAAACAGCCTTCCTGTTCGGCTGGTGGATCTTCTCAACAATCTATTACTTCCTGCTTCCTATCGGGGCAGCCTATGCACCGGGTCTGTTCAAGATTCAGATCCTGGGGCGGGTAAACCTCGGTTATCTGTTCGCGCTCTCGCAGTTTTTCGTGTCCTGGGGCATTGCAATCTACTATTCAAAGGTTGCCAACCGTGACTTTGACCGTCTGACCAGAGAACTGGTCAGCGAACTACAATAGGAGGTGAATCCATGAAGAGACTGTTAGTTGCAATCGGATGCGTGCTCTCCCTGAGCTTCGCCGCCTATGCTGCCCCTGAGGCAGCCAAGACGCCTGAAGCCCAACCTGCTGCGGTAGTTGCTCCGGCCACTGCCCCGGCTGTTGCTGTTGATGCTGCCAAGGCTGTTGCCCCGGCCCCGGCCAAGTCTGAGGATGTCAAGGCAACCCTGAAGGCCAACCCCAAGGTTACCATTCCAATCTTCCTGCTGATCATTGCTGCC
>CAZYMK010000374.1:0-3163 GCA_964648885.1 uncultured Geobacter sp.
ATTGCCAAACGCTACCTCAACCGTGGCCTGCCGTTTCTGGACTTGATCGAGGAAGGAAATCTCGGACTGATCAAGGCAGTGGAGCGCTTTTCATTAGCTAAAGAATGTCGTTTTTCGACATACGCCACCTGGTGGATCCGCCAATCCATTGAGCGTGCCTTGATTAACCAGTCAAGAACCATCAGGCTGCCGGTACATGTTTCTGACGATATAAGTCGCATGCTTAAAGTGTCTCGCCAGCTTTCACAAGAACTGCATCGTGAACCTTCAGTTCAGGAACTGGCCGATGCCATGCAGATTAAACCTATGTACATCCGCAGGCTGATGATCCTGCTCAAACGGACCTGTTCAATGGACACCCCCATTGGTGAGGGTAACGATTTCTTTCTGGTAGACACCATTGAAGATGTTGGCGCGGTCTCTCCGTCAGACCTGCTTGAAAACATCGATCGCTATGCGCAGGTATCCGACCATTTTAATCAGTTAAGCGAAAGCGAGCGTACCATCCTGGGCTTGCGTTTCGGCCTGGATGACCAGGATCCGCAGACCCTGGACACCATCGGCCAGAGCTTCGGTGTCACCCGTGAACGGATACGCCAGATAGAAGCAAAATCTCTCGAAAAACTAAAAGGTTTTACCAAAACAGCCCAACATAAGGAGCGCACACCGTGAACGACCTGAAAAGCACGATCCGAGATATCCCTGATTTCCCCAAAAAAGGCATCATCTTCAAAGATATCACAACCTTGCTGCAGGATGCCAAATCGTTTGCCGGCATGATTGATCAGATAGCCAATCGCTACATCGCCCAGCGGATTGAAAAAGTCGTAGGTGTTGAGGCACGCGGATTCATCATCGGCTCAGCCCTGGCCTACCGCCTCGGTGCCGGTGTGGTATTGGTGCGCAAACCCGGCAAACTGCCGTCCGAGACCTTCAGCAAAACCTATGAACTGGAATACGGCACAGATACGCTTGAGATCCATAAGGACGCCATTAAACCCGGAGAACGGATACTTATTGCAGATGACCTGCTGGCAACCGGCGGCACTGCCGCAGCCGTGGTTGACATGGTCACCCAGCTGCAAGGAGATATCATTGAATGCTGCTTCATGTCAGAACTCTGCTTCCTTGAAGGGCGAAAACGGCTGCCGGAAGGAAAGGTTTACTCATTACTGCAGTTCTGATAAAAGAAGAAAAAAATCTGTCCCCGTAGCTCAGCTGGATAGAGCACTTCCCTCCTAAGGAAGGGGTCGGACGTTCGAATCGTCTCGGGGACGCCAAGAACCAATGATGGTCGATTTCATAATGAAATCGACCATTTTTAGTGGCTGAAAGCTGTTTTATTACAGAGACAAATATAAAGTAGATATAATATCAGATGGTTGCGTGTTCGAATCTTGTTTGGGGGCAAACCTTCCCCTCTTTCTCTGTTAACTGAGTGGACATTCTTTTGTTGTGCATTGCACCAATTATGGTACACTGCTGATATGGAACCTACCAACTTTATTCTTGCTGTGAACTTTTATCGTACAGATGCGGGTAATGAGCCGGTACGAGACTGGCTCAAAGAACTCTCCCGAGATGATAAACGAATTATCGGTGAGGACATCAAAACAGCCCAACTTGGCTGGCCCTTGGGGATGCCGCTTATCAGAAAGATGGACAAGAATTTGTGGGAAGTCCGCTCGTCCTTGCCGGACGGCATCGCGCGGGTTTTCTTTACCGTCGATGAAAACCAGATGATTCTGCTTCACGGATTCATCAAGAAATCAAATAAGACACCACAAAACGAACTCAATACAACGACTACAAGACTTAGTAATTATTGGAGGAAAAAGAAATGAGTAATATTCACTCAGGATCAAGTTTTGACGATTTCCTGAAAGAGGAAGATTTACTAGCTGACGTGGAGGCTATGGCAATCAAGCGGGTTGTCGCGTATCAGATTGAACAGGAGATGCAGAAATCAAACCTTTCAAAGACAGCGCTTGCACATAAGATGCACACAAGCAGATCGGCACTGGACAGATTGCTTGACCCCGGGAATGTTTCTGTAACACTACAAACCCTTGAAAGAGCCGCGTTGGCGCTCGGTAAACGCTTAAAAGTGGAACTGGCATAAAATAGCCAAATCATCAATGCTAAAAGGTCTGTGCGACAAGACTATTATGTGGCAAAAGTTCGAAGCACGTCCGCTAGGGGACGCCAAGAATTAATGATGGTCGATTTCATAATGAAATCGACCATTTTTAACAACTGAAAGCCGCTTGACTCTAGGGCTCAATACTATTTTTCATATAATATAAGTTAGTTATGAATTAGAATCGTGCTTGGGGTGCGACGTTGATCACGCGATTAGGCTGTGGCTGATGTAACTGTGCATCGGATTATAGAATTGACAATGGTTAGCATATTTGCTAACATCTAGCCATGAACTTCTCCATCGAATATTTCCATTCTCGTGTTCAAGCTGAAATCGAATCTTGGCCTGATGGCATTCTCGCTGATTACGCAAGGCTTGTTGAGCTACTGATCGAGTTTGGTCCAAACCTGAAAATGCCCCATTCTAAAGCAATCGGCAAAGGTCTTTTTGAATTGAGGCCAAAAGGGCGGGAAGGGATCGGACGGGCGTTCTACTGCTTTCTGATAGGACAGAGAATCATCATCCTGCACGCCTTTATCAAGAAAACACCAGCAACGCCGGAACCGGAGCTAAAAATAGCACATAAGCGTATCAAGGAGGTGCAAAATGCCTGATCTTAAATTTAAGGCAGTAACCCATGACCATACCGCCTTTATTGAAAAAGCCAAACAGCGGCAAGGATTTAAAAAGGCGTATGATGAACTTGAAGATGAATATGCACTCGTCAGGGAGATGCTTGCCGCCCGTGCAAGAGTCGGACTTTCACAAGAAGCAGTTGCCGAGCTGATGGGAACAACGAAAAGCGCAATATCAAGGCTTGAGGCTGCTGGTAAACATGCCCCTTCAGTAACAACCCTCAAAAAGTACGCTCAAGCAGTTGGCTGTCATCTTGAAATTAAATTCGTTCCTGAACATGTGTAGGCTTCCGTACCCAACTATCTGTCTGGAAAAATCAAGTAGTAGCGGCCTAATATCCGTTATGGGCTAATAGCTCGAAGTGCGTCCGCCAGCTGACGCCAA
>CAZYMK010000375.1:0-3142 GCA_964648885.1 uncultured Geobacter sp.
ATCCGGTCTCCCGCCGCGACTTTTGGCGTATTCTGGATACCCTGCTGTCTGAAGGTGTCACTATCGTGGTGGCCACCGCTTACCTGGATGAGGCTGAACGCTGTCATCGGGTGGGGTTGCTGCATCACGGCAGGCTGCTGGCCTGCGACACACCGCACAAGCTGAAAAAGCTGGCTGATCCCGCCATTATCGATCCCTGTCTGGAAGATGTCTTTATCTCAGTGCTGGGGGAGGGGGCTGATGCAACGGTGATCCGACGCACGCCGCCCGACCTGCGTATCGCCCCGATTGCCGTGAGTCTGGAGCGCCTGACCCGCCGGTTCGGTTCCTTTACTGCGGTCAACCAGATCAGTCTGAACGTACCCAAGGGGGAGATATTCGGCTTCCTGGGCCCCAACGGCGCCGGTAAATCCACCACCATCCGGATGCTGTGCGGCATCCTGGAACCGACAGAGGGTACCGGGCATGTGGCCGGTTTTGATGTTACGGGCCAGGCCGAGCTGATCAAGGAAAATATCGGCTACATGAGCCAGAAGTTCTCCCTGTATGAAGATCTGACCGTGGAGGAGAATATTGCCTTTTACGGCGGAATCTACCGCCTGTCCCGTCATCAGCTGGCAGCACGGGCCGACTGGGTGATTGAGATGGCTGGTCTGACGGAGCGGCGTACCGCAAAGGCCGGTGAACTCTCAGCCGGGTGGCGGCAGCGTCTGGCCTTGGGCTGCGCCTTGCTGCACAACCCACCGATCATCTTTCTTGATGAACCCACCGCCGGGGTTGATCCCCTGAACCGTCGCCGTTTCTGGCAGTTGATCCACCAACTGGCTGCCGACGGAGTGACGGTCTTTGTCACTACCCACTACATGGATGAAGCCGAGTACTGCGACCGCTTGGCCCTGATCTACCGGGGGGAGCTGGTGGCGGTCGGTACGCCGCAGGAACTGAAACAGCAACGCTGCAGCAATGGTCAGCTGCCCAGCCTTGAACAGGTCTTTATTGATCTGATTGAAGAACGGGATGCTGTGGAAGGAGCTGCGCCGTGAGCCAGATCTCCTCTGTGGCAAAGGCCTCTCTACGCCGTATCACAGCAGTTGGTCGCAAAGAGTTTCTGCATGTACTGCGGGATCCCCGTAGTCTGGCTCTGGGGATCCTGATGCCGCTGATCATGTTGTTTCTGTTCGGTTATGCCCTGACCCTGGATGTGGACCGGGTGCCGCTGGCGGTCTGGGACCAGAGCGGTACCCCCCAGAGCAGAGAGCTGATCAGCCGCTTTGAAGGCTCCCGCTATTTTACCCTGCAGGTGCGAGCCACGTCTTACCCCGAACTGGAGCAGGCGGTTGACCGTCGTGATGCCCTGGCAGCCCTGGTCATTCCAACTGACTTTGCAGCAAAACTTGAAGGGGCTGGTCAGCCGGTTATGCAACTGCTGCTTGACGGCAGTGATCCCAGCACCGCCACCATCGCCCAGGGGTACGCCGAGGCAATCGTGGTGACCTGGTCGCGCCGGATCAGCGTGCAACAGCTGTATCGGCACCCGGCCGCAGTACGGTCAGCTCCTCAGCTGGAGATCCGTCCCCGGATCTGGTTTAACACCGACATGGTCTCTCGCAACTTTATCTTCCCCGGACTGATACCGGTGATCATGATGATCGTGGCGGCGCTCTTGACCTCGCTCAGTATGGCCCGTGAATGGGAAACCGGCACCATGGAGCAGATCGTGACCATGCCGGTACGCAAGTGGGAGCTGATCATCGGCAAACTGGCCCCTTACTTCTGCATCGGCGTGGTGGATCTGTTGCTGTCGGTGGGGGTAGGCTACTATGTTTTTGGTGTGCCGCTTAAAGGAGGCCTGCTGCTGCTATCCGGGCTTTCGCTGTTGTTCCTGGTGGGGGCACTCTCGGTGGGGATGCTGATCAGCATTGTGGCCAAGAGCCAGCTGCTGGCCAGCCAGCTGGCCCTGCTGGTTACGGTGTTGCCCGCCTTTCTGCTGTCGGGCTTCATCTTTCCGCTGGATAACATGCCGGCCCCGATCCAGGCGGTCAGCCATCTGGTGGTGGCCCGCTATTTTGTCACCATCCTGCGGGGGATTTACCTCAAGGATGTGGGGATAGAGACCCTCTGGCCCCAGGCCCTGTTCCTGGTGGGCTTTGCCGCGTTGATCCTGTCCGTGGCGGTGTTGAAGTTTAAAAAGAAGCTGGGATAGGCACAGGTTGTACGATAATATCTCGGCAAGTTCCGAGGCGTTTTTTAAAGCCATATCGGGCATATTTGCGAATAATATCGGGAAGGGACCAGAAAATGAAAAAGACCGTACATAGTGGTCGGACAGTTCTTGAAGCAGTTGGTAGCAAGGAATGGCGATTTGCCGAGATGCCGTATGAGGCAGAGATGAAATTCAACGACCTGCTCGACGCGCGGGATTACGGCCGCATCTCCCCGACAGATATGGAGCGCCAACTCAGGGAGCTACTGCATGATGCCCCCAACTTTATTGACGTATATCATCACTTGGCGATGCTTCTCGACCAGCAAGGAAAAGGCCAGGAGGCTAATCTGTTGTGGCAGCAGGCGGTGAACGTCGGCATGCAGTGCTTCATCGAACAGTTCAGCACTTCCGGTAATAAGCTGGAATGGGGCTGGCTCGAAAATCGTCCCTTTCTGCGGGCCTACCATTCCCTTGGTCTTCAATACATGGAAAACGGCAATACAGAAATGGCGCTGTCAGTATTTAGAACAATCATGTCTCTGAATCCGGGAGACAATCAAGGTGTTCGTGCATTAATTGTTGGTTGTTGCCTGAAGCTGAAGCGGTACAAGGATGTTCTGACAGTATGCAAGGATTCGCAAGAAGACCATATGGCCGAAACAGTGTATGGCCACGTACTGGCGCTTTTGGCTCTTAAGCGGATGCCCTCGGCGGAAAAGGCACTCAAGCGGGCACTTGATACCTTACCGCTGGTGGCGGAAGAACTTGTGAAAGCCCGCCATACTCGGCCCCCAAATATGCGCGAAGGGCACTACACCGTCGGCGGCGCTGACCAGGCGTGGTACTACTGGCAAGAAGCGGGAGAGTACTGGGGGCAGGTGCCGGGGGCAATTGAATTTGTCAGGGAGGTTTTGAAGGGGCGGGGGTAGAGGGTTT
>CAZYMK010000376.1:0-3139 GCA_964648885.1 uncultured Geobacter sp.
CTCCCTGAGCAGGCTTTCTATATGGTTGGTACCATTGAGGAAGCAATTGAGAAAGCCGCTAAACTGGCAGCTGTATAATTTATTACCTGGCAGGGCAGAACCTCTGTCCCAACGGAGCTCCATACAATGGCTGAAAAGATGAAGCTTGAAATAGTCACACCATACAGCAAAGTGCTTGATGAGCTGGTAGATGAAGTGACCGCAACCGGTAAAATGGGTGAGTTTGGTGTGTTACCGGGCCATGCTCCCTTCCTGACTTCACTCAACATCGGTGAGCTTTGCTATAAAAAAGACGGTGTCTCTGTCAGCATGGCCCTCAACTGGGGCTACTTTGAATTACTGGAAGACAAAATCATCGTGTTGGTTGAAACTGCCGAGCGCTCAGATGAGATCGATCTGGAGCGTGCTAAAGCAGCTCTGGGGCGTGCAGAAGATGCGCTTAAGAAGCTGTCTCCTGAAGACAAGCAGTTCAAGATCTATGAAGCAGCTCTTGAGCGGGCTTTGATCAGGATGCAGGTAGCCGGCAAGGCTGCTCGTAAGTAAGACAACGTATCTAACCGAGGTATACGGGAGCGGCAGCAATGTCGCTCCTTTTTTATTGTCATGACAACAAAACGCTATACAACATTCACTGAAGAACTTCGTCAGCAATTTGGTTGTCGTGTTCAGCGGGTTTCTCTTGATGCTGGTTTCAGCTGTCCTAACCGTGACGGGAGTCTCGCTGCAGGTGGCTGTACCTTTTGTGGCGAACGTGGTGCTGCAGCGGTAGGTGTGCCTATTGATCTGCCGTTACCGCAGCAGTTGCAGACGAGTAAAGACTATCTGATGCGAAAATTTAAGGCTGAGAAGTTTCTGGCCTACTTTCAGGCCTACAGTAATACCTTTGCATCAGCTTATGAATTACGATTGCTCTATGAAACCGCCCTTGCCGGCAAGGATATTGTCGGGATCATTATTGGCACACGTCCTGATTGCCTGCCTGATGCAGTGCTTGACCTGCTTGCTGAGCTTAACCAGCGGACCTATCTCTGGCTTGAGCTGGGCATGCAGTCCATGCATGATCGCACCTTGAAGATCATCAATCGTGGCCATAATCACGCGTGCTTGGTTGATGCTGTTGCGCGCTGCAGGGAGCGCGGTTTACGGGTCTGTCTGCACCTGATTCTGGGGCTACCGGGTGAGGCACGGGACGAGATGATGCTGTCGGTCAGAGAGGTGAATCGGCTGGGTGTGGACGGGGTCAAGCTGCATCACCTGCATGTGCTTCATGGCAGTCGGCTTGAAGAGGATTATCGCCAGGGATCCCTGCAGTTGCTGGAGCGCGACGAGTATGTACAACTGGTCTGTGATGCCATTGAGCTGCTTAATCCCCGCATCCTGATCCATCGCCTCATGGGCGATGGTCGATCCGAGCTGGTGGCACCGGACTGGTCACGACGTAAACTGGAGGTGTTGAACCGTATTGACGCCGAGCTGATAAAACGAGACAGCCGGCAGGGAAGCCGGCTGTCTGAGTAACCATATAGACACAACAACAAGATCAAGCCTGTTTGTCATCATCCTTTTTCGCTTTGATTTCAATCTCGTCCTTACCCTCTGAGGCGTTTTTGAAGTTCTTGATGCTCTTGCCAAAGGCTGCACCGATCTCGGGCAGGCGTCCGGCTCCGAACACCACCAGCACAATTACCAGTATGACAATCAGCTCAGGCATGCCAAATCCGAACATATGGATCTCCTTGTCTGCTTAAATTAATGGATGAAGTATGACAGGTGCTGCATGAGAAATCAATACTTGGTGTCGGCGTAGTCAACCCAGCCACCTGCAAGCACCAGGGCCTTGTCAAAGGGTGACAGTTCAAAGTTGAAGGTCTTCTGCTTGCCACCGCCGGTCATGGTCAGGGTCTGAGCCTCTATATCTATGTTCATAGAGGCGTCAGCGTCCTGAGCATGCGAGAAGATCAGATCAAGATCAGCCTTGGGCAGTTCAATGGCAGCCATGCCACAGTTGAACATGTTCTGGCGGAAGATCCGGGCAAAGGACTCAGCTACCACAGCAGTGATGTCGTTGACCTCAAAGACCCAGGGGGCATGCTCACGAGATGATCCACAACCGAAGTTGGCTCGTGAAACGACGACCCGGGCCTGCTTCAGCTTATCCCCTCTCGGGTCAAAATCGTCAAGCTTCAGATCTTCCAGTATATACGGCTGCAGATCCTGCTTGGTGATCTCGGTCAGATATTTGGCCGGGATGATTTCGTCGGTATTAATATCGTCGCGGTCCAGAAACAGGACCGGTCCTCCAAAGGTTTTCATACAGTGCTCCTTTATCGCGTCTAAAAATTAGAGATACTTGCGTGGATCGGCAATTTTGCCCTCAATGGCAGTCGCTGCGGCGGTGGCGGGTGACATCAGGTGTACCATGCCGCCTTTACCCATCCGGCCGTTGAAGTTGCGGTTGGTGGTTGAAGCGCAGACCTCTCCGTCGGCCAGTACGCCGTTACTCATCCCCAGGCAGGCACCACAGGTTGAGTTAGTAACGCAGAAGCCGGCATCCAGAAAAATGTCGATCAGACCTTCTTTCATGGCGTCACGGTAAATCTTGGGAGTGGCTGGCGAGAGAATCCCGCGTACATGGTCGGCCAGTTTATGTCCTTTCAGTATCTGGGCTGCGATTCGCAAGTCTTCAAGACGACCATTGGTGCAGGAACCGAGGTAGATTTGATCTACCCTGTTGTCCGTAAACTCGGTGACCGCCTTGACCTGGTCCGGTTTAAAATTGAAAGTTGCAACCGGCACGAGGCTTGCGGCATCAATCTCAATGGTCTGCTCGTAGGCAGCATCGTCATCTGAACACCATTGCCGGTACTCGGCCAGTGCGGCTTCTTTGGAGCCGAATTCTTCCTGAATAAATGGCCAGAGGTACACAACCGTGGTCATATCCGGCATGCAGATACCGGAGGTGCCGCCTGCCTCGATGGCCATGTTGCAGAGGGTCATGCGTGATTCCATGGTCATGGCATCAATAGTGGAACCACGGAACTCAATCACCCGGTCAGTGGCACCGTTGACACCGATCATGCCGATCAGGGTCAGCACCACATCCTTAGCATACACTCCCTTGGGCGGTTGTCCGCGGCCA
>CAZYMK010000377.1:0-3138 GCA_964648885.1 uncultured Geobacter sp.
TTCTCGACACTGGCCCCCTGAAAACGGAAGATGGATTGATCATCATCCCCCACCACAAACAGGTTGGGGGCATCCCAGTAATCAGCCAGCTGCAGCAGCAGCTCAAACTGGGAACCACTGGTATCCTGAAACTCATCCACCAGCAGGTAGAGGTAGCGTTCCTGATAGGTGGCCAGCAGATCGCTGCTCTGCTTGAAGGCGGCAATGCACCAGAGGATCATATCGGCAAAGTCGTAACGCCCCCGCTCCTGCAACAGGTGCTGGTAGTCGTCAAAACTGGCGGCAGCAGCCTTGACCTGCTCCAGCTTACGCAACTCTTCCCGCAATTTGCGCTCGTTCAGATCCCCTTTTTTGTAGACTGTGCCATCCGGCCCTTTGGTCTGACGCTTATAGAGAAATTCAGGACTATCCGTCAGGGTAGCTGCGTAGGCATCCACCCGCTCTGCCAGCCATGCACTGCTCCAATCCTCTTTCTTCATGATTTCGTAGAGGGCCAGCAGGCGGTCGGACTCAAAATGAAGGTCGCCGGTGGAGCGGGTTAAGGGATGATCATGGGGGAAGGCATCGATAATCTCCCGCACATAGCGGAACTGTTCCAGCTCGGAAATGGTGGTCAGGTTACGCAGACCGAAATGATCAGCCTGTTCCTGGATCACCAGATTACAGAAGGCATGGAAGGTGAAGATATCCACCCGGTAGGCGTTGGGACCGATAAACTGCAGCAGCCGCGAGCGCATCGCCACCGTACCGGCATCGGTGTAGGTCAGGCAGAGGATGTTCTCTGGCAGGGCATCGGTGGTCAGCAGAATATTGGCGATCCTGGCTGCCAGGATCTCGGTCTTGCCGGTGCCGGGACCGGCAATGACCAGCACCGGCCCTTCAACCGTATCCACCGCCTTGCGCTGGGCCTGGTTCAAGCGCTGATAGACCGCCTTAAAATCAGTTGTCAGTTTGTTCATGGAGTGCCTCATAGCCGGGAGTATAACCGAACATTGGCACAGGAAAAGCGAAAAGTGCCAGGGTCGAGGCATTGACCATTGCAGCGCTTAATGCTACTGATGAGCCCTGATGCCGTGCATCACCCACTTTACTTCTACAGGACCACCAACTGATGCTCCAACAAACCAGCCGCCTGCTGGCGACTACCCTGGCCGTTATCAGCATTACCGTTACCCTTACCTGCGCCGGTTCTGCACCATCAACCAATGATCAGCTGCGCAACGCTGCCCGCCTCTTGAGCGAGAAACGCAACCAGGAGGCGCTGCAGGCGGCCCTGGCAGCCCCTGCCGACGGCCCCCGCAACCTGCTGGCCGGTGAGGCGGCCCTGCGGCTGAAGCAGTATGATGAGGCGCTGCACCTGCTGACCGCTGCTGAACAAGGCTACCCGCTGCTGGCCGACATTGCTGCCAGCCTGCGGGCTGATGCGCTGTTTGCCGACAAGCGCTACCGTGAGGCAGCCTCCGCTTCCGTCCAGGCGGCACAACGCACCCCCAATCCGGCCCTGCGCCGCAGGATGGAGAAGCTTGAGGCCGATGCGCTGTTTGAAGCCGGTGACCACAAAGCGGCGCTGAACGCCTACCGTCAGTTCATCAGCCGTCACAGCTTGGGCCGCGACCATATCGATGCCCTGTTCCAGACGGCCCGCTGTCAGGAGCTGCTGGGGGAGACCGCTGCTGCGATCCAAGGCTACCGTACGATCCATCTGCGCTACCCGGCAGCCCCGGCTGCTCCAAGGGCGCTTGCACAGTTGAAGGCGCTGGAAAAGGAGGGGACGGCGCAGACCACCGCTTTTACCCCGGAAGAGCAGTTGCAGCGGGGAGAGCTGCTGCTGGCTAATAACCGGGCAGCAGATGCGGCCTGGGCCTTTGCCGGTATTCCCCGCACCGGCTTGTCGGACGAGCTGTTGGCACGGGTAGAACTGAAATCAGGCCAGGCAGCCATCAAGCAGCGCAACTACACCCTGGCCGAACAGTTTCTGAAGCGGGCCGCCCCCAGCCGCATCCCTGACGTGCGCGATGAGGCCCGCCTGGCCCTGGCGCGGGTTGAGGAACGCCTGGGGCACTCTGACACCGCATTGGCCCGCTTGCTGACGCTTGCAGCGGAACGGGGGCCGCTGGCCGACGATGCCCTGCTGGCAGCCGGGTTGATCCAGAAACATGGCGGCCGTTTCAGTGAGGCCGCCGTACTGCTGCAACGGCTGGTCAAAGAGCACCCTGCATCTGATCTGGCCGCCCGCGCCGGATGGGAGCTTGCCTGGGGCCAGTACCTGGCCGGTCAGCTGGAGGCTGCAGAAGAGGCGATGACCCGGCTGCTCAAGGACAATACCTACCGTGAGCGGGCCCTGTACTGGCATGCCCGGATCAATGAGCGCCAGAACAGAGCCGGCGTTGCCGCGAAAAACTACCAGCTGCTGCTGCAGGAGTATCCGTTCGGCTTTTACGCTGCCTGGTACCGTTCACGCACCAACCTGTCGCCCGGCTGGCCATCACTGCCGACCGTCATTGCCGAGCCGCCGCTGCCGGAAGGGAGCCGACGGATACAGGCACTGGCCGGACTGGGGATGCTGGAGGAGGCCCGCAGCGAACTGGCCTCATTCAAACCGGCCCGTCAGGACAGACAGACCATCGCCGGTCTGGCACGCCTGCAGCAACTGGCCGGTGACCTGCACGGCTCCATTGTCACCTTCCATCAAAACCGTCCTGCCACCATGGCATCGGATAACCTGGCCTTCTGGGCCATCGGCTTTCCCCGGCCTTACGGTGAGCTGTTCAGCCGCTACAGTGCCACCTACCGGATCTCCGATGCCCTGGCGCTCTCCCTGGCCAAGGCCGAGAGCAGCTTCAGGGCTGATGTCAAGTCTCATGCCGGCGCCATCGGCCTGATGCAGCTGATGCCGGCCACGGCACGCATGACTGCCGGGGTCAAGGGCAAGGCGTTCAACCCGCACTCGCTGATCGATCCTGAGTTCAACATCAAACTGGGAACCAAGCACCTGCGGGAACTGCTGGATCAGTATCAGGAAGATACGATCTACACCCTGGCGGCCTACAATGCCGGAGCCGGGGCAGTCAAACGCTGGCGCAACGCCTTTGGCCACTTGCCCCAGGATGAGTTCATCGAGAACATCCCCTTCCAGGA
>CAZYMK010000378.1:0-1139 GCA_964648885.1 uncultured Geobacter sp.
ACATCAAAATACTTCCCCTGCGGATGATGGAACACCAGGGCTGATACCGAGGCCTCCGGGTCCATCATGTCTCCTTCAGTCAGCTGAATGCCGATCTGTTCCGGCTTGAGCAGGTTGAACAGCATTTTCTGGTCATCCAGGTTGGGGCAGGCCGGATAGCCGAAAGATACCCGGATACCCTGATATTCGGCATTAAAAACCTGCTTCATGGTCAGGGCCTGATCATCCACAATCCCCCAGGAGGTGCGGATTCGTTTGTGCAGGTATTCTGCGGTGGCCTCGGCCATTTCAAGGGCTAGAGCCTGCAACAGGTGGGAGTTGAGGTAATCCCCTTCAGCTTTCCATTTTTCAGACAGCTCACGCACCCCCTGACCGCAGGTGACGGCAAACAGGGCCATGGTGTCCTTTTCGCCACCAGCAGGCCGGACAAAGTCTGCTACGCAGAGCTGCTCGCCCCCCTGTTGGCGGGGCAGGCTGAAACGGGTTGCCTCAGTACCATCAGCATTGAACAGGATCAGGTCATTGCCATCACCGTTGGTCTGATAAAAACGATAGATGGCCTGGGGCTTGATCAGCCCTTCCTGCAGTACCCGCTCCAGCATGGCCTCTACGGTCAGGTGCAGTCTGGTGGCCTTGTCGTCCTGGCCTGCCAGCAGTTTGTCCACTGACCCGGTCAGACCCAGATGTTTGGTGTAGAGCATCTGGCGGTTCAGGTAGGGGATGATCTGGCCAACCGGGATATCCCGCAGGATATGCTGTTCAAAGTCCGGTACAGCCAGGATAGGGGCATCAATGCGGATTGCAGAACGCTGTCTGCTGGCCTGGGATGCAGGTTGCGCTGACTTTGCTGCCGCAATTTTGGCGCTGGCCTCCTGTTGGCGAGCCAGGTCAAGCATCAGCTGCTGTCGCAAGGTTGGGTCAAATAGTTGGTTGGCCAGTTCCAGGCCAGCCATGGCGTCTTTGGCATACAGTACCGGGCCGTTGTATTCCGGTGAAATGCGGGTGTCGGCAAAGGCGCGGGACAGGGCTGCGCCCCCCACCATCAGCGGCGCATCAATACCGGCAGCTTTCAGATCAGCAGCAGTGACAATCATCTGCAGGGCGCTTTTGACCAGCAGGCCGGACAGGCCGATGAAGTC
>CAZYMK010000378.1:1239-3137 GCA_964648885.1 uncultured Geobacter sp.
ACCCCTTCAATGATGTAGAGCGGCAGCCGTTGGTCCAGTGGCAGTTCTGCCTTGGGTGCATGGGAGACCGGCTTCTTGTCACGGAAAGCAGCCGCAAAGGCTGCCACCGGATCAGTACCGCGCTCGCGCTGAGCGGAGTCGAAGCGCCAGAAGATCAGGTCTTCAGCCAGTGTGCGTTCTGCTTCAGGGATGGAGGCGTACCGCTCAAGTTTCTCGGTGTTGACAATCGCATACCCCAGACCAGCCTTGACGCAGTGGTACAGGAATACCGCGTTCAGCACCTCGCGTCCTGCTGCTGGCAGACCGAATGAAACATTTGAAATACCCAGAATGGTGCTGCACTGGGGGAATGCCTCCGTAATCAGGCGCACCCCTTCAATGGTCTCCACTGCTGAGCCGATGTAGTTGTCATCACCACTGCCAACTGGAAAGACCAACGGATCAAAGATCAGGTCTTCCGGTCGCAGGCCATACTTGTTGACCAGCAGGTCGTAGGAACGTTGTGCTACCTCCAGTTTACGGCTTCGGGTAACGGCCATGCCGTGCTGGGGGTCTTCATCAATGCAGCCCACCACCACAGCGCCGCCGTAGCGTCTGAGCAGGGAAGCTACTTTGGCAAAACGCTCTTCACCATCCTCAAGGTTAATGGAGTTGATCACGCACTTGCCCTGCAGCCGCTTCAGAGCAAGCTCCGTTACTGCCGCATCAGTGGAGTCGATCATGATTGGTGCCCGCACCTTCTTGGGCAGATAGAGCAGCATCTGCTCCATATCGGAAGCCTCATCACGATCCGGGTTGGCTACGCAGATATCAATCACCTGGGCGCCGGTCTTGACCTGGGCCCGGGCAATCTCGGCCGCTTCTTCAAACTGACCGGCCACGATCATGTTTTTGAACTTGCGGGAGCCGATCACGTTGGTTCGCTCACCCACCAGGATCGGGCGGTTATCCTCTTCAATAAACAGCGGTTCAATGCCGGAGACCAGTCTGCGGCGGGCTGTAACCGGTTTACGGGGCTGCCTGCCTGCTGCCATTTTTGCAATGGCCGCAATATGGGCCGGTGAGGTGCCGCAGCAGCCGCCAATGATGTTCAGCCAGCCTTCATCCACAAAGCGGGACAGCTTCTTGGCCAGAGAGTCGGGTGATTCAGCATAATGACCGTTTTCATCCGGCAGACCGGCATTGGGGTAGACCGAGATATGGCAGGTGGCCAGCTCAGACAGGGCCCGCAGGTGGTCAGTCATGAACTCAGGGCCGGTGGCACAGTTCAGGCCGATGCTGGTCAGGCCCAGGTTTTCTTCCAGATGGGTGAGGGAGGCATAGAGTGCCTCTACGTTTTGGCCTGCCAGCATGGTGCCGGTGGGCTCAATGGTGCCGGATACCATTACAGGTACCCGCTGACCGGTCTGTTCAAAAGCCAGTCTGATCCCTTCGGCTGCAGCCTTCAGGTTCAGGGTATCCTGGGCAGTCTCAAGCAGCAGCAGATCCACGCCACCAGCCAACAGGCCGATGGTTTGATCTCTGAAGGCAGTAACCAGTTGTTCAAAGGTTACCCCGCCGGTTACCGAAATAGTGCGGGTGGTGGGACCCATGGAACCGGCTACAAAGCGGGGTTTGTCCAATGTGCTGTAGCTGTCACAGGCCCGGCGTGCCACCACGGCAGAGGCCTTGTTCAGCTCAAACACCTTGTCGGCCAGGCCATACTCAGCCAGCACGATGTCGGTTGAGCCAAAGGAGCAGGTCTCTACTATATCAGCACCGGCAGCAAGATAGGCCTTATGCACATCCTCAATCACATCAGGACGGGTTAAGACCAGCATCTCATTGCAGCCGTCATACGCTTCACCGCCAAAATCAGCAGCGGTCAGGTTACGGGCCTGCAACTGGGTGCCCATGGC
>CAZYMK010000379.1:0-3091 GCA_964648885.1 uncultured Geobacter sp.
CGTACAGGTCGGCATGGCGGATCAGGTGGCAGGAGTGCTTGTGGTGGCTGTGGTAGCTGATGTAGTAGCCGACATCATGCAGGAGCGCCGCTGCCTCAAGCACCACCCGATCCCGTTTTTTAAGGCCGAATGGACCAGCCAGCTGATCAAACAGCGCCAGGCAGAGGGTGGCCACCTGGCGGGAGTGGATCTCGTCCATCTGGCAGGAACGGCCAAAGGCCAGTACTGATTCGCGCCAGCTTTGCGGAGCCGGGGCCTCCGGCCCCATGCCGAGCCGCTTGATCGCCTCCAGAATCATCCCCTCACGAATGCCGTGGGCGTTGACCAGCAGGGTGTTGGCGTCAAACAGCTCCATCAGGGTGTCCACCAACGCCACACCGGCCACAATGATATCGGCCCGATCCGGCGAGAGACCCGGCACCTCGCGCCGTCCCTTCAGGTCTCGGCGCAACAGCATGGCCAGCAGATGCACCACTTCTGAACGCAGCACCTCCAGGCCGTGGGCACCTTCCACCGGATTCTGGCGCAGTTGCAGCGCCATCTGGCCAATGGCGTTAATGGTGCCGCCGGAGCCGATCAAGGTGGGCAGGAAGCGTTTGTCGCCGTCCAGCTGTTTCTTGATGGTTTCGCGGATATGCCTGGCAAAACGGCGCAGGTCAGTGGTGCGAACCGGATCGGCCTTGAAAAACTGCTCGGTCATCACCACGGCACCCAGTTCAAAGGAATAGAACTCCTCGACATGGTTACCCTGGGCCGTGATCAGCTCAACGCTGCCGCCCCCTACATCAATGATGCCGAACCGTTTTCCACTGGTGTCGAAGTTGCGCAGGGCCGATTTGGCAGCCAGGGCCGCCTCTTCTTCCCCGGAGATGACCCGGATCGGTGTGCCCAGTATCTCGGACAGACGTTTCACCAGCTGCGGCCCGTTGGTTGCCTTTCTGACGGCACTGGTGGCCACGGCGTCAATGGCTTTTACCTTGAGCCCTTCGGCCAGCTTGCGCATCCGTACCAGGGCGGTTTCGGCCCTGATGACCGCAGCGGTGGAGATCTGGCCGGTCTCGGCGATTCCCTCACCCAGGCGAACGGTCTCCTTTTCATCATCCAGAGTGGTAAAACCGCCGTCCTTGTGGCATTCAACCACAATACAGCGGATCGAGTTGGTGCCGATATCGATGGCGGCAAGACGTTCTCGGCTCATGCAGGCGGCTCCTTAAACTTCAAAGTGGTAGGTCAGCGGGCGGGACTGCAGCAGTTCGCAGAAACGTTTGAACAGTCTGCGCTGTTCACGGTTGATCCGTTGTTGCAGCTGCAGGCGTCCCTCTTCGGGCAGTTCCGGCAGATCCTGCAGCAGGGTACTGAACACCTGACGGTCGTTCAGATCTCCCAACAGTGATTGGTAGCGGCGCAACAGCTGCAGCTGCTCGCTGCGGTCGCCCCCCAGGGTGTCCTGGAGCAGTTCAGTGAAATAGCGCCATTTCTTGACTGCGATCCGCAGGGCGTGGCGCTCATCGATCATCTCCGGTCGGGCAACCAGCGGCAGCAGGTCGTGGATGGGGCGGTACAGCAGCAGATTGCGCTCTGAGAGCAGCGCCAGAAATCCCTGCGAGGCGATGTTGTCCGGGGTGATCAGGGCAGCGGCAGCAGAACGGATGCGGCGTTCCATCTTCATGCAGTCAAACCCCTGCAGCAGCCGTAACCCCTGTTCCGCTTCCTGCCCGCGTTGACCCTGCAGCCGGTTGAGCAGCGGTTCCAGCCCTTCAGAGCCGGTGTCGCTGAAGTAGGCCAGTGCCTCGTCCAGGTTGCGCAGTTGCCCCAGTTGCCGGGTCAGCCGCCGTAACGGACGACGCAACCGGTTGGTCCGTTCAGTGCCGATCAGTTGAGCCAGCTGTTCGACCGCACTGCGCAGGCGTCGGCTGGCCACCCGCAGATCGTGGATCTGCTCCAGATCAAAAGAGCAGAGCGCCTGATAGCGGTTCCGCAGCAGTTCATCCCAACGGGCCAGCAGGCAGGCACCGTAGGCCTCCAGCAGCTGGCGGCTGCCCGGCAGGGGCGGGCGGCTCCGGGTGTCAGGAACGGGGGACACAGGCCTTTTTGGCAGAACAGATGGTCTTGCCGCTAGCGGGGGCGTACCAGAGAAATTTGGCCGGTTTCTCTTTTTTCTTCCTCAGCTGCAGGGCCAGACAGCCTGACTTGGCAAAGGGAAAGGCAAGCTCGGACTCAAGCAGGGCGGCAGCCAGCCCGCTCAGCAGCGGCTCATGCCCCACCAGCAGCAGGCTATCGACCTCTTCTTGTTCCGTAAGCAGTGCCAGCAGCTCTTCCACCGTTGCATCGGTAGCCAGACGGGCATCGGCGATCAGCGGGATCCGTTTACCCAGTTCCGGCAGCAGCAGTTCAGCGGTCTGCACGGCCCTGGTCAGCGGGCTGGTGATGATCAGGGCAGGCCGTACCCGTTTTCTGTGCAGACGGGACGCAGCCCGTTGCTGCTGCTTGCGCCCCCTGGGGGTCAGCCAGCGTACAGCATCTTCGAGTCCTTCGGCCTGTTCTACTGCCTCTGCGTGTCGTACCAGGTACAGTTCCATGGAAGCTCCTTTGGTTTGTGCTGTGTTGCTCCCCCTCCCCGGCCCTCCCCCGCTGGGGGGAGGGTATGAAAGCCTCCCCCCAGCGGGGGGAGGTTGGAGGGGGGAGAGCCTGTACCAAGCCTACCGCATTTCAAGGTAATTGCAAGCAGGTCAGGCCGTGGGCAGTGTGACCGTAAATCTGCTGCCTTTGCCGGACTGGCTGGTAACGGTGATCTCACCGCCGTGGAGCTGCACGATATGCTTGACAATCGACAGTCCCAGGCCGGTGCCACCCTGTTCCCGGCTGCGTCCTTCGTCCACCCGGTAGAACCGTTCAAAGATACGGGGCAGGTCTTTGGACGGTATGCCGATGCCGGTGTCGCTGACGCTGATCTGGAGCCGACCCAGGCGGGTGGCCGCCTCGATGGTCACATCACCACCGTCAGGGGTGTATTTGATGGCATTATCCAGCAGATTCAGCAGCACCTGCTCCAGTTGCCCCTGATCAGCCAATATCTTGGGCAGCCCTTCAG
>CAZYMK010000380.1:0-3089 GCA_964648885.1 uncultured Geobacter sp.
GCTCCACATTTACAATTTCAGCTGCCGTGCTATAATGTAGCGAAATTCACTACAGGGGTAGGCTATGCGATCAGTCATGTCAGTCAGTTTTCCCGAGCAGATTTCACATGAGCTTGAATCATTTGCGCAGGAAACCGGGCGCAGCAAAAGTGATATTATCAAAGAATCGGTATCGCTTTACCTCTGGGATGTTCGTTTCAGTTCCCTGAAAAAGAGCATGACCAGTCGGGCTAAAAAGGTTGGTATTGTTACCGAAGAAGATGTCTTTCAGGCTCTACCGTGAGGGTTGTTTTTGATACCAATGTATATATTGCCGCCTTTGTTGCAGACGGTATCTGCGCCAGGCTCGTCCGACGTGCCCGCAAACGGGAATGTGAGTTATTACTCTGCCACATTATAATCCACGAATTTTCCTCCAAGCTGAAGGCCAAGTTTCGCTGCACAACCAAAGAGATTGAACAGGCCTGCTCGTTAATTTCAGAAGCGGCTACCGCTGTATTGGACGAGGGAGTACTCTCTGCTCCTGTCTGCCGTGATCAGAAAGATGATCCGATCCTGGCCTGTGTCCAAACCGCCGCTGCCGAATATCTGGTCACTGGGGACAAAGATTTATTGGTGCTGAAACAGCACGGTAGATGCACAATCGTGTCTCCCAGGGATTTTGAGTTGCTGTTTGAATAAGCTATACGTTGAGGAGGAATATTATGAATGATGAACTTTTTCAGGAATTGTTGGCAAGCGTGAAGCAAGGCGCAGAGATAATGAAAGGCACAATGCAGCCCTCTCGAACATTTGAATTCCCAGAAACCGAGGTTCGCGCTCTACGTAAGCAATTCGGTCTTTCACAAGATAAGTTTGCAGACCTCGTGGGAATCAGCGTGGGAACGTTGAGAAACTGGGAACAAGGCCGCCGTAGACCGGAAGGACCAGCACGTGTGCTTTTGCAGGTTGCGTCACGCCACCCAGAGGCACTTCTGGACATTGGAAGAGAACAACCAAAACGAGCAGACCGAACAACATCACACTCAACCGGACGAACTAAAAAACTTCGTGCCGCATAACGAAGCCTTTGATTTGCGAGATGACTATCTTGATGCAGGTATTCTCGGACCAATGAGGCGGTGCATCCGCCATATTTTCATAGGACGAGGTAAAGCACCAGGCTCGTAAGCAGGCGCATTTAAAGTTAGGGAAAGCCAGCCATGAAATTGGAGTGGGATCCAGATAAAGAGCGACTAAATATCCAAAACCATAAGGTGTCATTCGTAGATGCCGGCCATGTTTTTGCTGATCTATGGCAGCTTATGATGATGCACATTCAGATGATGAAGAACGCTGGATTGTCATCGGCATGATACCGGACTCATCAGTTTTACTGGTTATCCATACTATCCGGAATATTAGTAACGAACTGATTGTCAGAATTATTCCAGCACGAAAAGCAACCAAACGTGAGCGTGAGACCTTTTTGCAAGGAGACCGCAATGAAAAGAGAATATGATTTTTCAAAGGCAGAGCAAGGAAAATTCTACTGCAAGCCTGAAGAATTGAAATTCCCTGTGTATCTTGATGGCCCGATTGAAAGTTTTTTCAGTCAGCGTGCCCGTAAGTGCAAGACTGACGTTGGCACCTTGATAAATACGGTGCTGCACAAGGAAATGGAATTAGTCAAGGAACTGGAGGCTTGAGCAGAGTGGCTTGACAGGGGTTGCGTATACTGTCCCCGGAATTTCACATGTAATGAAAACAAGAACGCTGAAAGGGGAAATGATTATGCCTATAATTACGAGGTTTTATGGAATTCTGATCAAAATGTACTTTAGAGAACATGGAGTCCCCCATTTTCACGCCATCTATGGGGAGTTCAACGGAGTATATGACATTCAAAGCTGCGAGATTATCGAAGGAGATTTACCATCGAGAGCTGATCGTATGGTGCGGGATTGGACACAAAGCTATCAATCCGAGTTACTGGAAATGTGGAAGACACAGCAATTTAAGCAACTTCCCGGATTGGAGTGATACTGCCATGACAACTTATCCAAAAGTAAAATCAGTGACGACGCTTGCAGGAAAACAACTCTTAGTTACATTCATCACGGGAGACACAAAAATTTATGACTGCTCCCCCCTCCTCAAAGAAGCCCCTTTCTACCCGCTTAAAGAAGATGCCTTTTTTAAAAACGTCCATGTAGACCAAACCGGTTATGGTGTCGTTTGGAATGACAATATTGATCTTAGCGAAGCTGAATTGTGGATAAATGGTAAGGCTGAAATGTCCAACTAGCGTTATGAAACGATGAGTACCGGCAAAAAATGGGGATGGACTTCCCGATCGGGATGCGGTGAAAAATGGATTTCAAGCTGGTAACCGAAAAATTATCTGACGCCTTTGAGCAAAACAAGGTCCACTATGCCCTGATCGGTGGCTATGCGGTCAGCTTGTGGGGGATACCCCGCGCCACCGTGGATCTTGATTTTCTGGTGCGGCGTGATGATATGGACAAAGTACGGGAGATTGCTGAATCACTCGGGTATCACTGTATTCATGCCTCGGAAAACGTGACCCAGTTTGATGCGGTGGATACGGTGCTGGGTGAAGTGGATTTTCTGCATGCCTTCCGGCCAGCTTCTCTTGCCATGCTTGAACGGGCAGAGCTGAAAACAGTATTTGACGGGCAACAACCGATTCCGGTGATTCTGCCGGAAGACCTGATCGGGTTGAAGGTGCAGGCACTTGCCAACAAGCCGTCTCGCACAGCGATTGATAAAGCCGACATTGAGGGATTGATGCAGATCTGCGGTGATCAGCTGGATTGGCAGCGGGTTGCCGGTTACTTTGCGTTATTTGAGATGACAGAGCTGTATCTGGAGCTGAAGGAGCGTTATCATGCCCGCTAAATCAATCCCCAATCTGTTGACCGACGCAACAGCAGAAGAGATGAACGCTGATTTTGAGATCATGCAGCGTAACCGTGAGCGTCGTTTGAAGGAAAACCCGCCAACAGCGCAGCAGATGGCGGAGTTTCAGCAGCAGTTTAACGAGTTTATCAACCACCGCAAACGTCCGTTTGAACCGATGGTTGAGA
>CAZYMK010000381.1:0-3069 GCA_964648885.1 uncultured Geobacter sp.
GGCAGTATCAAGATCTGGAACCGGACCGACTGCTGTGGCGAGCGGCTTTCAAACTTTTATCTGATGGTCTCGCCTGTCCCCTTTGTTGGCAACAGCCTGCAAGCAGCATTGGCTGATCAGAACATCTGGAAACATCATATTGCCGGGGCAGCCGGACGCGAAACAACCGTTCCGGTGAATGCCGAAGGGCGCTATGTGCGGATTCAGCTGGCAGGCCAGAACTGGTTGTCACTGGCTGAAGTGGAGGTGTTTGGTACCGACAGCAGCACACCACCGGTGATCACTGATATGGGTGGCGGCATACCGGTAACCATTTTCTGGCACATGGCTGATAATGCCGATGTCTATCTGAACGGCAGACCGCTGCGCGACTACAGGCCGTCATTCAAGACCAGGCCCGATGAAGCGCCACGTCCTGCCTTCTCTGCGCGGGCCACACTCCGCAATGGCGACATCTTCACAATCGGCGGCCGCAGAGGAGGCAGCTACGGCCTGATGCTGATTGCGGTAGATGACCAGAACAGGATTGTCTTCAAAACCGACCGTACCTCCTGGGCCGTGTATGAGCCGGGCGAGCGTCCGGACTGGTTTGATCCTTCAGTGGCAAACGCCTCAGCAAAACGGCTGATAACCGTACAACCTGACCCCTGGTATCCCCAGAAAGAGCTGAATGGCAAGTTTCAGAACAGCGCCCTGTCAATCTGGAGCGAACCGGACAAGCGCTTTGCCTATTTGTTCGGCATGGTAAAACTGGCTGGCAGCAGCTCCGGAGCCCTTGACCCGACCGGGGTCTGGCGGCACAGCCCCGGCGCAAACTGGGTGATCACCCAAAACCCTGACGGCAGCTATTTTGCGCAGGAACACGGCCTGGGCAATGCAAGCGGCCCCGCCTATTTCACCCAGCAGGGCAATTTCAAAATTGATTACGTTACTCAGGATGGATCAATCCGCGGCTTCTATGAGATAACCTTTGCGCCGGATGGTTACAGTGCCGTCGGACGGGTGCAGGAGCTGAACGGCCCCCGCAGAAGCGGCACCACCAGCTGGCAACGCGAACGATAACCAAACCTGCCACTACAGCGGTTCTCAACGACAAGAGGGAGGTGATGACACCCCCTCTTGTCGCATTTCTGCAACATCGCGACTTCACCACTTCCCTCTCGCAAAATCGCAAATACACCCCAAAAGAACATTTTCTGTTATTTATCAATCATATAAACATCTTACGATATAAATAGCTCTACCCGCAGACACTGTCGCAAATGCCCGCAAAACAATAAATTATTGTTATTATTGCTATTTAAAATAATGGCACACTGTTTGCTAAAAGATGAATCAACTGAAGCACACCAACACAGGGAACCAGTATGTCAAACAAGCCGATCTGCCCATACTATGGAAAAAATGACGATCTCTGCGACGTGGGTTGCGGCTATATCTCACCGCATGATGTCAACATGATTATCCGCTACTGCAGCAAACGCTACTGTGACTGTGCAAAATACCTGGAACTTTGTGATCGCTACCCCAATCAACACACGCTGTTTTCCGCTGCCTGCTGTGCTTAAGCGGAACGAAAGGATACAGACATGCTCTACCTGCTGATTAGTTCTGCAGAACCGGTAACCATGCTTTCAACCATTCTGGCAAGTATAGTGATCACCGCTATTATCTGTACAAAGGAGAAGAGAAATGACCCAGAGAGAGCTTGAGTTGATGCAGCGGATTGAAGAACTGGAACGCCACACCTGGCGTAACAGTTCAATCCTGCGGGCAGTTGCCATGGTTTCTTTTACCGCCATGGTGGGTATTGTGGTTGCTGCCGGTGTTATCGGCGGCGGTCACGGCAGTTACTGGTCTGGTCCGGCCTGGAACACCATGTGGTTGTATGGTCTTTTTGCCGCCAATGCCGTGTCTATGTTCTGGACGACCCACAGGGAATAGGAGAGGAGATCAGTCATGCCGATGAAACTTTCACACGCTGCGCTTTTGCTGGTGGTCTGTGTTATCTGTGCCGCCTTTAACATGAGAATCTTCCAGGGACTTGACGATATGATGGGTGCCGACAACTACTGGGTTGTGAACACAACCCAGGGGGAACACGGCTGGTATGCCATGGGCCTGCTGCCGCACTTGAAAACATTACCTAAAGATGTGGTTCGCGCCACCAACACTGACCCCACCATCAAAGAAAAATTCCTGATCTACGCACAAAACGGTGACTTTGCCGGTAACTCCGTTTATGGCATCTGCTTCGGTATACCTCTAATCATGTACCTGATCTGGTTTGCTTTTATCATCGGGTTTCCTGACCGTGTCGATCCCTATCTGTTGCCACGCAGAATATTCACCCTGGCAGTTATTGTCGCCTGCTCCGTGGTCGTTAACCTCTTTCTGATGCGTATTGCCGCCGACTTCATGCGTGATCCGATGGCCCGTGTTGCCAACATTGCCGGAAACCATGCCTCACTGCTCTTCCACAACGCCGGTATCTGGTTTGCCATCCTGTTCTCGGCTCTAGGCACGCACAACCACTCCTACAACGAGGCCCCTGCACCGGACAGCCGCAACTGGCAGACCCAGGCATCTGAAAAATTCAACTGGATGTTCACCCTGCTGGCCTTTGTAACAGTTCTGGAAGTGGCGTTGGTCAAGAACAAGTTGGCCCTGCCTGATGCGGCGGTTGACTACTCGGTCTGGATCATCTGGGTTGTGATCTTCATGCGGATGTACGGCTTCTCGCCTAAATACTGGATCAAGCGGATTCCCGGCATCGCCATCATGGTTGTCGGCACACTCCTGACCCTGCCTGTCTTCTACCTGCTTGAGCGGGTAACCGGTACCCTTGGCGCCGGGTTTGCATCACCAATACTAGCCAAGGCGCTGGGCGCCGAAAACCAGAACATCGGACTCTCACTGATGATTTCAATCTACCTGGTCTTCTGGATGGAGTTTGCCGCTGCCATCAGAATGAACGGCCCCTCGAAAAAAGCAGTACCTGTAAAGGCCTAACGGCGCGTTTTCCGCCATGAAAACGGGAAGGCCCCGGCGTGGGAACCGGGGCCTTCC
>CAZYMK010000382.1:0-3069 GCA_964648885.1 uncultured Geobacter sp.
CTATGTCCAGTAAAATAATCACATGCACATGCGACGTCTGCAACAAGGAACTTGATGGGACTACGGCTAATTTTCTAATTGGTGTTGGCAAGGGTCAGGTAGAGCAGTTGGTTGTTTCTCATGACATGTCTGCAGGCAAATTATTGAGACGGCACACGTCTGCTTCTGATGGCGGGTTTGACGATTACTGCGAGAATAATGTCAGTTTACTGTTGCAGGGTATAGGCACACGTCAGCAGTTGCAATGGACATCTCTCCACGGCGATATCAGGGAAAACATCAACACCATCAACAGACTGTATCCAAGACAGTCCAAGTCGGTCAAAAAAGCCATCAGCAAATTACAGAAACTCAGTAAGAAGAAAGCATCAAACATCTTCCGCTCGCTGGCGGCACACACCAAAGAGATTAGAGACGGTGAAATGCAGGCTGGTATAGGAGAAAATCCACCAGCACTCCCTGATGGTTCCTATCGGTGCTACGTATTGTGCGAGGTGCCGTACACGACACGGGTTGAGATTAATTATGTATTTATTATGTCTGTCCCAGGATTGGCACGGTTTGACGAAGGTGCTTGTAATGTTGATGGAACTGCTGCCACGAAGATCTTCGCAACGGGTGAGGACACTTTTCTGGTCGGGTACGACATTGAATACCAGAAGCTCGACGCGTCGCCAACCTTCAACTCTCGTGTTGAACATGAGCGGTATGAACTGGTGTCCCATCAATGGTGGTTTAATCTCGCAGGAGTCCGATTCGGAGTTGTTTTCTGCACTGATTTACGCATCAGCCAAAAGCAGTTTGTTGAACTTCTTGATACGGTCATACCGGAGGCACCTGCTAAAGCGAAGAAAAAGCGCACTGCCTATGTCTGGAGCTATTTCTCTGTGGTTGAAAGCGGGTGGATGTTCCGGAGTGACAAGATTCCAGGATCAACCCCTCGACGCGTCGTCAAGGATGAACTGGTTAGGAAATTTCATAACAAACATGAGCTTGAACCGAAAGAACGCGATGTGATTTTTGAGCGGGACCGTGAATGGGAGGGGTACAGCCCTGTTCATGATGGTAAGGCTAACCTGTTTTTTGCTGATGCGATCAATCTGCAGCGTGGCGGTTTGGCTGGGCTAGGCAAAACCATTGGCATTGAAAAATTGCAGCATGACCATATTGAGCAGATGAAGCAGTTCCGAACCGATGATCTGCTTGGTTTTGCCGAATATGGGATTATCGACAGTGTCATTGCTGCTGAGGCTGCTCTTTATTTTAGGTACATGACGAAACAGGTCATGCAGGTGGCATTGGGGCTTGACATTGATGTGATGAAAACACGCATTACCGGTTATTCCGCTGCAGTGTTTGAACGCATTTTCAAGGAACATTTCGGCGAAGGATGGAAGCTCTATTTCGGGTATGAAAAACGCGGAAAACGAACGGTGCCGACGTTCACCCATGAGCTATTTGTCAAGCATTACTATGGCGGTCGGAACGATGCACTAGCTGTTGGACCGAGAGGCACTGCCTATTACCATGATCTGCATTCTGCATACCTTACGTCAGTTGCGATGATGGGTGACTATAATTTCTCTGCTGCTACTGTCTGGAGTGGTGAGTATGCAGAGAAACGGTTGGAAGAACTGCATAAAGCTGGACCATACATGCCGCATGGCGTCACGGTGTCGTTTCAGTTTAAGAAAAGTATTGAACGCGGCGGGGTGACCTGTCCTGTATATCCGATTTTTCCAGTTCGGATCAATGATCCTGAAGCGCTGCCAAGCATTAAGGATTTCTCCAATGATGGAATACTTTTCCCGAGGGGCGGTTCATCGTCGTTCTCGTGGCCGGAGTTTTGGGTTGCAAAAGAACTTGGCTTGCTAGACAAGGTGATTGTTCACGAACTGGTGGAGTTTGCGCCGTTAACTGATGAAACAGGTCAGCAAACCTGGAAATTCTCAACGACAATTCAGAAGCTGTTGAAAGAGCGAGCTAAAAATAGCGACACGGCGATCAAGGCGTACCTAAAGGCTATCTTAAATTACCTCTACGGCAAGATAGCTCAAAGTATTTCTGATGCAGCAGATGCCATTCGCAGTCAGGATGATAAAAAGCGAATCGGCGCGTCGAGCGTGAGCTGCTACCCGCTTGCCAGCTACATCACCGGTTTTTGTCGAGCTACGGTGGGTGAGCTACTGCAGTTGAACGAGTGTTACGCCATTACTACTGATGGATTCATAACACCGAAGCCGATTGATCAGCTGGTACATGGTAAATTATCACAAGGCGTTTCAGCCAGGCTTGAACTTTATGACAGCAAAGGGAACCCGAAAAGTTTCATCAGCGCTGAGCACCAAGGAGAACGGAGTCTTTTTACCAAAACACGTGGGTACATGTTTCTGAATGGTGATGTACCAACAAAGATTGCTGCCCAAGGTGCACAAGTACGGGTTGACGGGGGGTATAATGAGGAATCTGTTGAAGTGTTCCTGCAGCAACTTCAACGCGGGTATGGCGACAAGAGTTATTGGCCGAGTCTGGCCGAGGTGCGGAAACTGCAATCGAAGGATAAAGAGTATGTCCCGTACAAGATGCTGCGGCAGGATGTTAAGGTTGACATGACCTACGATTTCAAGCATCTGCCGGTACAGCCGGAAATTCGTGAGATGGTGTACAAAGGAAAACAGTACCCGTTTGTGTATTTCAGTACAGTGCCGCTTGAATCAGCTATGGATTTTTATGCATTGCGGATGTTGGCGAACAGACGTGATCCAATGAGTAAATATTGTGATAATTTTGATCATTGGCGGGATCATTTCAATAAGCTATTTGCAGAATCAGGGTTTGAAGCTGAAATCAAGACACCTGCCGATCTTGAGCATCTGATTGAATTGCATCGAGAAAGCAAGGAGCTGCCGCCGTACATGGAGTTGGAAGATTATCGAGAAATGCTTGACGAATTTGGTAAATACCGGAAAAAGTTGTAACAACAACTAAAAGCTACTAAAAAAGGGGGTATGTGATGACAGCTTTAGATTCTCTTCGAGCAGTGATGAAAGGTCCAAACTTTAAAACATC
>CAZYMK010000383.1:0-3067 GCA_964648885.1 uncultured Geobacter sp.
CAATGGCAGGATCAATACCGATACCGGTGTCGCTGACCTGGAACCTGAGCAGCATCCCATCATCACGCTTCTCTGCGAGTTCAGCCCGCACCGTAACCGAGCCCTGCTCAGTGAATTTAACGGCATTGCTGATCAGATTTCCCAGTATCTGGCCCAGACGGACCGGGTCGCCCAGCGCCCGTTTGGGCAGGTCTTCGCCGGTCACAAGGTGCAGGTGCAGCCCTTTTTGCTCAGCTATCGCCCTGTACAGACCGCAGGTCTGATCCAGCAGCTCAGGGATGTCAAACTCCTGTTGCTCAAGCTCAAGCTTGCGTGCCTCTATTCGCGAAAAATCAAGGATATCGTTGATAATACAGAGCAGATTGCGGGAGGAATGATCAAGTCGCACCAGGTTTGCCCGCTGCTGGTCTGTCAGATCCGAGTCCAGCGTCAGCTTGGTCAGCCCGATAATGGCGTTCATGGGGGTGCGGATCTCGTGGCTCATATTGGCCAGAAACTCGCTCTTGGCCTGGGTTGCAGCCTGTGCCGCCTCGGTGGCGGCGCGCAGTTCGTCTTTCTGGTGCTGCAGCAGGCTGTTGGTCAGGTCAAGCTGCTGGATCTGGGTCAGCAGCATCCGGGTCAGCATGATCACCAGCAGGCAGAGCAGGGCCACAATGCCGGCCTGCTTCAGAGTGGTGTTGCGCCAGTCGACAATGGCCTGATCTCTGCCGAAGGAACTGATGGCCACCACCGGATAGCGGTCAAGCCGGTGGTACGAGATAATCCGGTACTCCTGGGCGATGTTTGATTTTGGATTGTGGTAGGTACGGGCCGGCTGTTCGGCCACATACTTTTGGAAAAAAGCGGCAGTCTTCTTGCCGCTGGCATACACTTTGGGATCAGAGGGGACCAGCACCAGATAGTCGCCGCCGGTGGTAGTAGCCAGACTGAAGCGCCCGTTACGTCCTTCAACGATGGAGCTGTACAGCTTTTCAAAATAGGCAATGTCAAAAAAAATAAGAATAACACCGTCAAAGTTGCCTTTACGGTCTTCCAGGCGTCGGGAAAGAATGAAACCCCACTGTTTGTCAACAAGGGATTGCATTGGCGGACTGATGAGCAGCTCTTGGTTTCTATGCGTACGGTGATGGGTAAAATACTCCCGTTTTGAGGCATCAGGGGCCTTGTCGAGATGTAATCGGGAAGTGGCACGAGCATAACCATCGGAACCGATAAGGGTAATGGCGGAGATATGGGGCAGGTTGTCGCTGTGTGACTTTAAAATAGCGTAAAGGGATACGCTGTCCAGAGATTGGTAACCGCCGCTTTCTTCAAATCTATGGATGATGGACTGCAGAATATGGTCAGCCTCGGAGAGTGCTCGTTCGGCATGTTCCTTCAGTGCCCGGGCATAGCTGCGGGACTGTTGCTCGACATTGCTGACCGCTACCCGGTGGCCTTGCACGGCGTTCCAGACCGAAAGCCCAACCAGGGCACACAACAAGAGTGATATGCTTAAAAGGATACGTGACCGCAGACGGCGGTAGTGGGCCAGGGCCTGCTGGTCAAATGTGGGTTCTGGTGACATAACTGTCCTCAGCCGCATGAAAAAGCGGTAGATAAGGCGTAAAACAGGGTATACACCATACGCCACCCTCTATCAGGCGTCAATCAGCGTTTTGAAAGCCCTGTGAGACCTGATCTGCAAAAGTTTGTTCTTACCGCTTCACAATTATTTGACTTGTGGCATACTCTGCGGCAACACAAACGGGAAAGGGGATATGCAATGAAGGTAGCCATACTTGGCGCAGGCCACGGCGGTATTGCCATGGCCGGCGACCTGACCCTGGCAGGCCATGAGGTGCGTCTGGCAGCAGATCCGAAACATGCCACCAATCTGCAGCTCTTGATGGCCTTCGGCGGCATCATGGTGGAGGGGATCACCTCCAGCGGCGCGCCGGTCGGTTTTGCCAGGCCTGCCCTGATGACCACCGATATCGCGGCTGCTCTCAAGGGGGCCCAGGTGGTGATGGTGGTGGTGCCTGCCTTTGGTCAGGAGCCGTATATGCGGGCCCTGATCGAATACGGTGAAAAAGGGCAGATTGTGGTCTTTAACCCCGGCAAGTTTGGTACCCTGGTCTTTGCCAGAATGCTGCGGGAGGCGGGCCGTTTTGATGATTTTCTGATCGGTGAGACCACCTCGTTCATCTTTGCCGCCAAGACCAAGGGACTGGGCCATGTCAACATCAAGGCCGCCAAGGAAGAGCTGCCGTTTGCCGCACTGCCGGCAGTACGAACCGCCGAGGCGCTCTGGACCCTGACCGATCTCTACCCGCAACTCTCACCCAGCATGGGGGTGCTGCAGACCAGTATTGACGCCCCCGGCCTGATCATCCATCCGATCTCCACCCTGATGAACATGAGCCGGATCGAGCAGATGGGGCCCTACCGGAACTCCCACTACGATATCACCCCTTCCGTAGGGCGGATCATGGAGGCGGTGGATCAGGAGCGGATGGAGGTGGCCAGTCTGCTCTGCCGTGAAACCTTCTCCTTTATGGATACCATGGAGGTGCTCTACAAGGTCAGGGGGGAGTCGGCCTACGATATGATGTACCAGATCTCGGCCCATAACGTTCAGATGGCGCCTGACTCGCTCCACCATCGCTACGTGACCGAGGATATCCCCTACGGCTTGGCCACCATCGCCTCCATAGGCAGGCAGATCGGCGTGCCGGTGCCCCGGATCGAGGCAATGGTGAACGTGGCCTGCATGGCCAATGGTGAGGATTACTGGACCACCGGCAGGAATGCGGAAAAACTGGGGCTGGGCGGGATGAACGGCCCGCAGATGGCCCGGTATGCCCTGGAAGGGACGCTGTGATCAGGCCTGTATTCAGGAGCGTCCAGTGGAACAACTGATTTTTAATACGGGTCTGATAACCGGTGATGGTCAGACCCATCTCAACAAAGGGTGGCTGTTGATCCGGGACGCGCTGATTGAAGATCTTGGCGGTGGGGATCCGCCCACGGAACTGCTGAAGCGAGAGGGGCTGGTGCTGCATGAGGCGTCTGAAGCCCTGCTGAT
>CAZYMK010000384.1:0-3061 GCA_964648885.1 uncultured Geobacter sp.
ACGGCTCCCATCTGCACCTGTCATCGGCCCTGAGCAGCTTGGGGTGCTGAATACACTTGGGCAGATTGCGGAATTCTTAAGTCAGGGGCCAGGGGCCAAGGGCCAGGGGCCGGTAAGTGCTCCTCTGGACCCCGGACCCCGGACCCCGGACCCCTCCTTAACCCGCAGCACCATTGTTGCCTCACCGCTACCTTCGACCGGACAGGCCATTACACTGGCCCCCAACGGCCTGATTGTGGTGACTGACGATGGTTCTTCCTTCAGCGCAGAGTTGTGCAGTTCTCTTGCCTCACAGGGGCACCGGGTTGTGCTGACCAAGGTGCTTGATATTCTTGAGGTGTTGCCACTTGATCAGATCAGCGGCCTTGTGCTGGTGGCACCTGCTGACGGCACTGACGACAGCTTCCTGAAAAACGGTTTCCAGCTGCTCAAGCAGGTGGCGCCCGGCCTGAAGCGGGCCGGACGTGAAGGTGGGGCCCTGTTTGCCACCATCTCCCGCCTGGATGGCGCCTTTGGCTGCCTTGAGGGCTCCAGTCTGGCTGATCCGCTTTCCGGCGGTCTGGCAGGTATGAGCAAGACCGCCCGCCATGAGTGGCCCGAGGTGAGTTGCAAGGCGATTGATCTGGGAAGCTTTACTGATGCCAAAGCAGCAGCCCGGGCAGTGGCCCTGGAGCTCTTCCTGACCGGTGCGATGGAGGTAGGGCTCTCCGCGGACGGTCGGGTCAGCCTGGCTCTGCAGGATCTGCCACCCCTGTCTGCCGGTTCAGCATTGACAAGGCCGGGTGAACTGGTTGTCATAACCGGTGGTGGTCGCGGCGTTACCGCTGCTGCTGCAGTCTCGTTGGCAAAGGCCTGGCAGCCGCTGCTGGTACTGCTTGGGCGCAGCCCACTTCCCCGACAGGAGCCGGACTGGATGCAATCACTGACAGACGAGTCTGCAATCAAACGGGCCATCATGACCCATGCCACAGAAAAACTGCACCCCCGGGAGATTGAAGAACGTTATCAGGCAACCATCAGTGGCCGCGAACTGCGGGAAACCATGTCACAGATTCAGGAGGTTGGCGGAACCGCACTCTATTATGCTGTTGATATACGTGACAATGAAGCAGTAGCCGCTCTGATGGCTGAGTTACGCGAAAAACATGGCCCGATTCGCGGCATTGTGCATGGTGCCGGTGTGCTGGCAGACCGCCTGATTGTTGACAAGACCCGTGAGCAGTTCAATCAGGTCTACAGCACCAAGATTGCAGGCCTTCGTTCCCTGCTGGATGCCACCCGTAACGATGATCTGCGTTTTATTGCGCTGTTTGGTTCCACCACCGGCCCTGAAAAAGATCTTTGCTGCCGAAGGTATCGGCCTGATACCTCTGCAGGAGGGGGCTGACCTGCTGGTGCAGGAGCTGGCTGACCCGCAGGGGCCGGTGGAGGTCACGGTGCTGGCAGGTATCAGCGGAGCCAGTCTGACCCTTGAGCAGCCAAAATCCGTTGCCCCGCTCAAAGAAGCACTGCGGCTGACCTTTAACGTGGATGACTTCCCGTTCATCAGCTCCCATGTCATTGACAACAAAGCTGTCCTGCCGATGGCCATGATAGTGGAGTGGCTGGCCCACGCTGCACTGCACGGAAACCCCGGCTTCCGCTTCCACGGATTCAATGACCTGCGAATCTGCAAAGGGGTCATTATTGATCGTTCCTCCCCCTGCTCCCTGCAGTTAATGGCAGGCAAGGCCAAACGTCAGGATGCCTTCTATCATGTGCCGGTCGAGCTGGTCAGCTCACAGCCTGAAGGCCGAACCCAGTTGCACGCACGGGCAGAGATCGTCCTTGCCAACCGTCTGCCGGAGGGGTTGCGCACAATCAAGGAGCTGCCCAACGCACCCTACAACCAGAGCAGCGGGGTCTATGATCAGCCCTATCTTTTCCACGGCCCGGATCTGCAAGGTATTGAGCAGGTGGTTTCCTGCTCTGAAAAAGGGATAAGCGCCCTGATAAAGGCAGCTCCCCAGCCAGCCACCTGGATCAAGTCACCACTGCGCAGCAACTGGTTGACTGACCCTCTGGTGGTGGACAGCGCCTTCCAGATGATGATCCTCTGGAGTTTTGAGCGGTTCGGCGCCGGATCGCTCCCCTCATATGCAGCCAGATACCGCCAGTTCCATGAAACCTTCCCCAGAGAAGGGGCCCAGGTGCTGATCCGTGTCACAAATGCCCAGGCCAGCAGCGCTGTTGCTGATATCGAGTTTCTGGAGCGCGGCAGCGGCAAGCTGATAGCCCGTCTGGAAGGGTATGAGTGCGTGATTGACGGTTCGCTGGCCAAAGCATTTCAACGCAACCAGCTTTCCCAGCCAACAGAGGCAGGTATGGTAGCTGCCTGATGCAGGATTACCGCAATACAGTAGCCATAGTCGGCATCGGCGGACTGTTCCCTGATGCCCCTGATCTGGATCAGTACTGGGAACTTATCCGCAGCGGTCGCACTGCTGCACGGAAGGTCCCGGCCGGTCGCTGGCAGGTGGAACCGGAACTGGCCTATAGCCCGGAAGTTGGCAAGTCTGACCATGTCTACTGCACAAAGGGATGCTTTCTTACAGAGACACCGCACCTGCCTGAACTGGATGGAATGGATCCACTGTTTCATGTTCTGGTGACTGCCGGCAGGCGTGCCTTTGAAGACGCAAGAACAGACGGCCTTGACCTGTCACGGGTAGGTGTTATCATCGGCAACCTTGCACTGCCGTCCGAGACATCCTCTATTCTGGCCCGCAACTGGCTTGGCCGCAGCTTTGAAGAGCAACTGCTAGGCCAGGCCTCAGACCCTGTCCCCACTTCACCACTCAACCGCTATGTTGCCGGTCTGCCTGCCGGACTGCTGGCCCGGCAACTTAATCTGGGCGGGATCACCAACACCCTTGATGCTGCCTGCGCCTCCTCGCTTTACGCCATCAAGCTGGCCATGGATGAACTGCTCTCAAACAGGGCAGATGCCATGCTCTCCGGCGGCCTGTCCCGACCTGATCCGCTCTACACCCAGATGGGCTTCAGCCAGTTGCGGGCGCTG
>CAZYMK010000385.1:0-2981 GCA_964648885.1 uncultured Geobacter sp.
TGGCACAGACCTTCTCATCCAACTCAACTGAGATCATGGTGGGACATGCTGAACGGACGTTAGGGGAGAGTAAGTATTCATTTTATCGGTTGATTCGGCTTAATTTTGATCTGATGACCGGTTTTTCAGTGGTACCGCTGCAACTGTTTGCCCTGCTGGGGATTCTTACGTCGTTCCTGTCGGTTGGTTTTGCCCTATTCCTGGTCATCAGGCGTTTCATGATCGGGGCCGAGGTGGAGGGGGTCTTTACCCTGTTTGCCATCCTGTTTTTCTTTGTTGGTATCATCATCTTCGGGATCGGCATTGTAGGAGAGTATGTTGGCCGGATTTACCAGGAGGTCCGTAAAAGACCGCGCTTTGTTGTCAGAAAGACCTACGGATTTGAGGACGTATGAAGCTTGTCGTCTGTGCCTACCATAACGTCGGCTATCGCTGCATTGAAGAGCTGCTGCGGCAGGGGGCGAAGATCAGTCTGATCTTCACCCATGAGGATTCAGCAACAGAGCAGATCTGGTTCAGTTCAGTGCGTGAACTGGCAGAGACTCACAAGATTCCCTGCCTGACCAGTTCCATTAACGAACCGGAGAACATCGAACGGGTACGCCAGATTGCACCGGATTTCCTGCTGTCGTTCTATTACCGCACCATGATCAAGCCGGAACTGTTGGAGATACCAGCCAGAGGGGCGCTGAATCTGCATGGTTCATACCTGCCCCACTACCGTGGACGGGTGCCGGTTAACTGGGCCGTAATCAACGGTGAGACGGAGACCGGCGCCACCCTGCACTACATGGTGACCAAGCCGGATGCCGGGGATATCGTTGATCAAGAAAAGGTTGCAATCGCCTTTACTGATACGGCCCATGACGTCTTCGGCAAGGTGACCGATGCGGCGGTGACCGTAGTACGGCGGGTATGGCCGAAGCTGGCGGACGGCACCGCAGACCGTACCCCGATGAACCTTGCAGCAGGCAGCTACTTTGGTGGCCGTAAGCCGGAAGATGGCCGGATTAACTGGACTAAAAGCTCGGTGGCGATCTACAACCTGATCCGTGGCGTGACCCACCCCTATCCCGGTGCCTTCACGGAGTTAAACGGCAAGCAGCTCATTATCTGGTCTGCCTGGCCACTAGAAGGTAGCGCTGAACCAGGGCAGGTAGTCTCGCTGCATCCGTTGCGAATCGGTACCGGTAAAGGGTTGTTGGAACTACGTAGCCTGCAGTTTGAAGGTGAAGAAGAAGCTGAAATCACGGACAGATTGAAGATAACAGACACATTCATATAATGATGAGGAGAAGCGGATGAAAGTACTGATACTTGGCGTGAACGGCTTTATCGGCAATGCACTGACCCACCGCATACTGACCACTACTGACTGGGAGGTCTACGGTTTAGACATGGCCTGCGACAAGCTGGAGCGCTCCCTGGGGCATGAGCGGTTTCACTTCCTGGAAGGTGATATCACCATCAACAAGGAGTGGATCGAGTACCATATCAAGAAGTGCGATGCCGTGCTGCCACTGGTGGCCATTGCTACACCGGTCACCTACGTCAAGGATCCGCTGCGGGTCTTTGAACTTGATTTTGAGGAAAACCTCAAGATCATCCGTTTATGCGTCAAACACAAGAAGCGGGCCATCTTCCCCTCCACCTCGGAGGTCTACGGCATGTCGCCCGATGCCGAGTTTGATGAAGAAAATTCGCCGCTGGTGCTGGGGCCGATCGCCAAAGAGCGCTGGATCTACTCCTGCGCCAAGCAGATGCTGGATCGGGTGATCTACGCCTACGGCAACCACGAGAATTTCAAATTTACCCTGTTTCGGCCCTTTAACTGGATCGGCCCTAAACTTGACAGTATCCACACTGCAAAAGAAGGCAGCTCACGGGTGTTGACCCAGTTCCTCTACAACATTCTGGCTGAAGAGCCGATCCTGCTGGTGGATGGTGGTAATCAGCGCCGCTCCTTCACCTTTATTGAAGACGGCATCGATGCCCTGATGAAGATTATTGAGAACAAAGACGGCTGCGCCGATGGCAAGATCTTCAATATCGGCAACCCAAGAAATGACCTGTCGGTCAAGGAACTGGCCGAAAAGCTGCGTGATATGGTGGCCACCTTCCCGCTCTACAAGGAAAAGGCTGACAAGTGCAAGATCGTAGAGACCTCCTCGGACAGCTTTTACGGCAAAGGCTATCAGGATATGCTGACGAGGGTGCCTTCGGTCAAACGGGCCAAGGAATGCCTGGGCTGGGAGCCAACCACCACCATTGACGATGCCCTGCGCAAGACCCTGGAGTTTTATCTGGTTGATGAACGGGAGAAACTCTCCGAGTTTCTGTAAGGACTAGTATGAAGCTCGGCCTGCTAGGAGGCACCTTTAACCCGATCCATCTGGCCCACCTGCGGATAGCTGAAGAAGCCCGCGGGGCAGCCGGTCTTGATCAGGTGCTGTTTATACCGGCAGCCGATCCGCCTCACAAGCCGCTGGCCGGTGATGTTTCCTTTGAACTGCGGGCAGCTATGGTACAACTGGCCATTGCAGCTAATCCGGCTTTTGGGTTCAGTGCTATTGAAGCGCACCGGGGGGGGAAGTCCTACACGGTCGATACCCTGACCGCCTTGAGGATAGAGCGTCCGGCTGATGAACTGTACTTTATTATCGGCAGTGACTCGTTTCTGGAACTGGGGCTTTGGCATCGTTATGACGCCATTTTCCCTCTGGCCTCACTGATAGTGGTGGAGCGGCCTGAAAAAGAGATTACAGAGCCATTACAGCAGTTGCCAGAGGCAGTACGCAACCAGTTTGTGCAAGAGGTCGGCAACCTGTTGCGACATGGCAGCGGCACCAGTATCCGTTTTGTGATCGGAACCCGGCTGGATATCTCATCCAGTCAGCTGCGCGAACGGATGGCACGACACCAGTCGATCCGCTATCTTGTTCCGCCTGAAATAGAATCATTTATTACCCAGAAGGGATTGT
>CAZYMK010000386.1:0-381 GCA_964648885.1 uncultured Geobacter sp.
TGTGCAGCGCTTGGTGAAGAAATCCGGATTGTTAGGGCACATGAGCGTCTGGGCCAAGGCGATACACGGCAGAGACAGCAAGGCAACGATGACTCCCATACCTGCCAAGCCTGTTCTTTTCATAGCATTTCCTTTCTTCGTGCCTGCAGGCTGATTGATACTGCTTGCTTGCCTACTTGTTTCAATGCAGATGACATGCCAGATTCAAATCAAACCGATTCAACATGTTAGACAGACAGTCTCTGCCGGCTACTGCCCACAACCGCCAACTTTGGTGGCAATCGCCCATCTGCGGGAGCCTGAGAACTCTACCAGCTGATCAAATACCAAGCGATACTCACCGGTCAGCTTTTGTACGGGTATACAAGGTAGAATACCAGT
>CAZYMK010000386.1:391-2975 GCA_964648885.1 uncultured Geobacter sp.
CAGCAGCGCAACGATGACTCCCATACCTGCCAAACCTGTTTTTTTCATAGTATTTCCTTTCTTCAAGCCTGTCGGTTGACTGATACTGCTTGCTTGCCTCCTGTTTTAATGCAGATGACATGCCAGACTCGAATCAAACTGATTCAGCAGGTTAGACAGACAACTCCTGCCAACCACTGCCCACAACTGCCAACTTTGGTGGCAATCACTCATCTGCAGGAGCCTGAGAACCCCACCAGTTGATCAAATACCAAGCCATAAATCTCCGGTCAACTTTTGTACGGGTATACAAGGTAGAATACCAGCGACAGTCCTGCCAACACCCAGAGCGCCGGGGATAGTTCACGCCCTCTGCCGGTGGCTGCCTTCAGTAACGGATAGCTGATAAAACCGGCGGTCATGCCCACCCCGATGTTGTAGGTAAAACTGATCAGAGTGATAGTCAAAAACGCCGGTACGATCTCAGTAAAATCATCGAAATCAAGGCGGGCCACCGGTTTGATCATGAAGCAGCCGATAATGATCAGCACCGGCCCGTAGGCAAATGACGGCACCACGGTCAGCAACGGCGAGAAAAACAGCGCAACCAGGAACAGGGCTGCTGTAACCAAGGCACTAAAGCCGGTTCTGCCGCCGGCCTCGATACCGGCGGCAGACTCAATATAGGCCCCGGTGGTACTGGTGCCCAAGAGTGGGGCAACCAGGTTTGAAAGGGCATCAGCCAGCATGGGCCGTTCGATGTCAGGCAGATTGCCGTTCTCATCCAGTAGCCCGGCTCGGGAAGACAGACCGATCAGGGTGCCGATGGTGTCCACAAACACCATAACAAAGGTGATCAGCACCACCGGTAGCGCCTGGGGAGACAGGGCGCCGATGATATCCAGCTGACCGGCTATCGGCTTCAGGCTTGCCGGCAGACTCATGATCCGGTCAGGCAGGCTGGTCAGGCCCAGGCAGATAGAGAGGACGGTAATGGCAAGCATACTGATCATCAGAGCGCCACTTATACGGCGAGCGAGAAGCCAGACCGTCAGGCCGAAACCGAAGATCGCCAGAAGAGCCTGAGTAGAGGCCAGGTTGCCCATACTCACCGGGGCACCGGGAACACCCAGCGTGACAATGCCGGTTTCATTGAGGCCGATAAAGGTCAGAAACAATCCGATCCCTACTGCAAAGCTGAGCTTGAGGCTGATCGGAATTGCCTCGGCCAGCACTCTCCTCAGCCCAGTAACCGTAAGAACCGTAAAAAGGACACCTGCCAGAAAGACGGCACCCAGGGCGACCTGCCAGCTATAGCCCATAACCTTGACCACGGTAAAAGCAAGAAAGGCATTTTCGCCCATGTAGGGTGCGATGGCAAAGGGCCGTTTTGCGTAGAGCCCCATCACCACCGTACCAAACACCGCTGAGATGATGGTTGCGGTCATGGAAGGACCTTTGGGGATACCTGCCGCCTCCAGAATGGCCGGATTGACCACAATGATGTAGGCCATAGTGAAAAAAGTAGTCATTCCAGACATTATTTCTGTTCGGTAACAGGTTTTATTACCGGCGAAGTCAAAGTAGCGTTGCATGGCATTCCCCATCCTGATTAGTGCCGATCTTCCGCTCATGGTTCGACAAGCCTGCCCTGAGCAATGCCGAAGGGCTCACCACAAACGGGAAATAAATCAATTACAAGGACAAACCCGTTCACCCTGAGCCTGTCGAAGGGAGAACGGAGCAGCAGCGGACGAAGAGCGCTCATCAGGTCCCCCATTACCCCGGTGGTGTCTGCTGCTGATATTTTTTATGAATCCGCTATCCGAGCAAAACCAGCCAGACACCGTGCATTGGCCCAGTGCATCGGCTGCCTTCAGCCACCCTCTGGAAGAGCAGCGAGTCTATTACCATGGAACATCTCATTTTTCGCAGCCAAACATTCCCCCCTCCCAACCTCCCCCCGCTGGGTGGAGGAGTAACAACCAGCCTGTCTCCCGCCCCAGGAGGGGGAGGGACGGGGAGGGGGTTTAAGATGTTACAAGCTACTATGCCGGTATGCACTTTCCAGGGAGCTACTCCGAGTCGATGCAGCCATGTTCTTTTTCAAAGCAACGGCCAGCGAATCAATGGTGTAGTAGGAATCGGAAAAAGCGACCCGCTGCTTGCGCTCTTCGGTGATGGCCAGCGGGGTGGCTATCAGGTCAAGCTTGCGTGCGGCCAGGGCCGCAATCTGGCTGCCGAACTCCACATCCAGGTATTGAATGCGGCGGTTGCTGAAGGCGCCGAAACGCTCCATCAGCTCAATGTTAAAACCGATCCGCCGGTTGTTCTGCATGACGATGAACGGCAGGCCGTTATCGCTCAGAATGCCGACCATCAGCGGCTTGCCGCTTCCTGCAGCGGGTAGCTGCGGCATGATGTTGCTGCCCTGCTCCATCCAGCGCCTGAGCATGTCATCATAGGTACCGTTGCTGCGAATCTGCTGCAGAAACCGATTGAAGGAAGTGAGCAGGTCGCGGTCCTCAAGGCGAAAGGCTATAGCAATGGGGGTACGGTAGAGCGGTTCGCCCAGAAACGCCAGGTCGTCGTTGGTGCGCATATA
>CAZYMK010000387.1:0-833 GCA_964648885.1 uncultured Geobacter sp.
TGAACTACACCTGGCCCGGTAATGTCCGCCAGCTTGAATCAGTGATTGAACGGGCCGTGCTGATGGCTGAAGGGAGCATCATCCAGCCTGATGATCTGCCAACTGAGATCACCGCCGTTGCCGCAGTCGGCGGCGTTGTGCCGTTTGAGCTGCCGCCGGAAGGGATCAACTTTGACGAGATGGAAAAGGCCTTGATCCTCAAGGCCCTTGAGCGGGCCGATTGGGTGATCGGTAAGGCCGCCCCGCTTTTGGGGCTTTCCTATAAGACCCTGCAGTACCGGTTGGAAAAGCATGGTATTGAAAAGCCCGAAAAACGGGGAAGATGAGCTTTGAATGCCCTGTAGCTATTACTGCGCAGGGGTTGCTGTCCCCTTATCCATCTGCACCACCATCTCAGCCGTCAGATCAACCAGTTCCGTCCCCTGCCCGGCAAACAGCAGCTCGCGATTGATCACAATCGCTGCAACCCCCTTCTCCTTGCCCAGTTGCTCAGCCGCCTTGCCGACCGCTTCAAACAGCCCCTGGGTCTGCTTCTGCTGCTGATCCAGCAACTCTTTTTCAGCCTTTAAGCCAAACTTCTGGAACTCTTCCACCTTTTTCTGAAACTCCCGCTGCTTGGCCTCACGCTGCTGGGGCGACAGGCCGGGAAGCTGGCGCTCGGTATCAGCCCTGAATTTGTCCAGCTGTTTCTTGCGCGTATCCACCTGCTTCTGCAGCTTTGCCTGCCGGGCCTTTACCTCTGCCTGGGCGGATTTACCCAGGGTGGATTCGGCAGAGACCCTGGCAAGATCAACCACGCCGATCCGGGTTGCAGTGTTCTGCGGTAACACGGT
>CAZYMK010000387.1:843-2973 GCA_964648885.1 uncultured Geobacter sp.
ATGGCTGCGAGGGGGGAGCGCCGGAAGCAGGCGGCTTGTCAGCAGCTCCTGCTATCAGGGCCATGCAGAGGATAAGACAGGAACAGACCGTGCTACAGATAGATTGACGCATGACCGACCTTTCTGCAGGCTGATACCTGCAGGGGAATAGACTCAGTTGACTCTGAATTTGCTGACCATCTGCTGCAGTTCAGAAGAAGAAGCGGCCATCCGGGCAGCGGCAGATTTGGTCTCATCGGCACCTTCAGCCGCCCCGCGAATGACGCTGGTGATGCCGTGCATGCTGCCGGATATGTCTGCGGTGGCAGTTGACTGCTGTGCAGCAGCAGCAGCCACCTGTGAGACCTGATTGCGCAGCTCGCAGATCTTGGTGCGAATGACGCCGATCGCCTCACAGGAGAGCCGAACCCCCTCGCCACCTTCATGGACACTGCCGGAACTTTGTTCCATGGAGCCGACCACGGTCCTGACATCCCGCTGCAGGGCGGTTATAATGCCTTGAATCTCGCGGGTGGCGCTGGTGGTCCGTTCGGCCAGCCTGCGCACTTCATCGGCCACCACGGCAAAGCCGCGCCCCTGCTCTCCGGCCCGGGCCGCTTCGATGGCAGCATTCAGAGCCAGCAGGTTGGTCTGATCAGCAATATCGCTGATGGTAGAGAGGATGGCGCCGATCTGGTCCGAGGTAGATCCCAGATTCTTGACGGCTGAGGTGGTATCGGTCATCACCCCTTCGATACTGCCCATCACCACCGACATACCAGCGATAACCCGTTCCCCCTCCTGCGACACCTGTTCGGCCTCGGTTGCCATGGCCGACATGGTCTCGCAGCTAGCCGAAATCTCGGCGCTGACACCGGCCATCAGATCGGCAGACTGGCTGACGGCAGAGGACTGACTGACAGCACTACCGGTCCCTTCGGCAATAGATTCAGCCGTTTGACGCAGCTGTCCGGCAGATGAGGCGACATGGTCCGACGTCTGGCGGATGCCGGATATCATGGTCTGCATGGCGGTTTGGAGGGTATCTATGGATCGAATGATGGCGCTGATTTCATTGTTGCGCTTGGCAGAGATCTTTTGCTGCAGATTACCTTCGGTCATCTCTTTCAGATAGCCCAGGATCCGTTGCAGGGCATCATTGACCGACCAGAACAGCAGGCCGCAAAAAAAAGCGCCGGTAGCAACAAAGAGCGCGGTCGTGCCGATGGCGTACTCTGGCGGTAGCGATCTGCCGGAGCCGACAGCCAGGACTATACAGAGGCTGTAGCAGGCACCCAGCAAATAGATGCGGGTTTTGATCTTCAGGCGCAAATACTGATCAAGAAAAAAGTTCACGGCATGCTCCCGAAAAGAGATTTGGCTCAGGCCGCGAATACTAGCCTACTTCCGGCGGGCTTTTCCAGTCTTTTTAGGACTGCTGTGCCAACACAGCGGTGCAGGCTGCTGTTACCGCAGCAGCATTTGCATTTGACAGACATTGGTTCTTCAGCAATCATCACGTAAGTAAAAGTAAACGGAGGGAATGAGCTATGATTATCGTGACCGGTGGCGCCGGCCTGATCGGCAGCGCCGTAGTGCACGGCTTGAATCAGCGAGGCATCAGCAGCATCCTGGTGGTGGATCACCTGGGGCTGACAGAAAAATGGCGCAACCTGGCACCGTTAAAATTCCGCGACTATCTGGAAAAGGATGCCTTTGAGCAGCTGCTTGACCAGGGACGGCTCACCACGCGCCTCTCAGCGCCGCTGCAGGCGGTCATCCATCTGGGAGCCTGCTCATCCACCACCGAGCGGGATGCCAGCTATCTGATCAAAAATAATTTTGAGTACAGCCGCAAGCTGGCCCTGTATGCCCGTGAACAGGGGGCCCGTTTCATCTACGCCTCCAGTGCCGCCACCTACGGCAACGGTGAGCTGGGTTTTTCCGATGACGAAGCATTGCTGCCCCGCCTGCGACCGATGAACATGTATGGTTACTCAAAGCAGCTGTTTGACCTCTGGGCTCAGCAGCATGGCCTGCTGCAAGAGATTGTGGGGCTTAAGTATTACAATGTCTTTGGCCCCAATGAACAGCATAAGGGGGAGATGCGCTCCCTGGTGCAGAAGGCGTTTGAACAGATCTCGGCCACCG
>CAZYMK010000388.1:0-2957 GCA_964648885.1 uncultured Geobacter sp.
AAAAACCGATTACACAACCAAAAGCCGGGGCAGACGGAAAAGTCTTCCCGGCTTTTTTCGTTTAACGTGGTAGAAACGATACAAGGCCGGGGGGACTCCTCCAGGCCTTTTTGCTTTTGGGAAAAAGGAGCGAAATATGATCATCGTCATGAAGGCAGGCGCAGGCAAGAAAGACAGGGATGAAGTGGTAAAGCGGGTCAAGGAGCTGGGCTACAAGCCCCATATCATTCACGGTACTACCAGAGACGTCATCGGCGCCATTGGGGATGAACGGGGCAAGCTGGTGCTGCAATCGCTGGAGAACATGCATGGGGTCGAGAACGTCGTACCGATCCTGCAACCGTACAAGCTGGCCTCCAGCGAGGTAAAGCGGGAACCCAGTCAGGTCAAGGTTGGCGATTCGGTTGTGATCGGAGGTAGCCAGGTAGTGGTGATGGCCGGGCCCTGCGCGGTTGAAGGGGAGGCGCAGCTGATCGAAACCGCCCGGATCGTCAAGTCAGCGGGGGCGGTTATGCTGCGGGGCGGCGCCTTCAAGCCTCGTACCTCTCCCTATTCTTTCCAGGGTATGGAAGAAGAAGGTTTGAAGTTACTGGCTAAAGCCCGCGCAGAGACCGGTCTGCCCTTTGTAACCGAGGTGATTAATCCTGAGACCGTGGATCTGGTGGCTGAGTATGCCGACATGCTGCAGATCGGTGCCCGTAACTCCCAGAACTTCGCCTTATTGAAAAAGGTGGGTCAGTGCGGTAAGCCGATCCTGCTCAAGCGGGGCATGGCCATGACGATCCAGGAGTTTCTGATGAGCGCTGAATACATCATGAGCGAGGGGAATCAGGGGGTGGTTCTGTGCGAGCGGGGTATCCGTACCTTTGAGACCGCCACCCGCAATACGTTGGATCTTTCCGCCATTCCGGTGCTGAAGCAGAAGACCCATCTGCCGGTGGTGATTGATCCGTCCCACGGAACCGGCAACTACCACTACGTTGCGCCGATGTGTTATGCCTCTGTGGCTGCCGGTGCAGATGGTCTGATTGTGGAGGTGCATCCCGATCCGGAGCGGGCCTCAAGCGATGGGCCGCAATCACTGAAACCCAAAAAGTTTGCAGCGATGATGGAAAAGTTACGGCTGTTTGCCCAGGCGGACGGGCGTTCGCTGTAGCAGGGTAGCAGGCGGGGTTAGTCGTGTGCGTCCGGATCGTCCGGAAACTGTTTGCCGATCTGACGGATCGTATCCATATTCTCCAGGAACACCTCCATCAGTTCCGGATCAAAGACAGTGCCGGCATCTTTTTTGAGTTCGTCAAGCACTGCCGAGGCATCCCAGGCCTCTTTGTAGCAGCGACGGTTTGAGAGGGCATCGTACACATCGGCTATGGCGACGATCCGGCCAAAGAGTGGGATTTCTTCTTCTTTCTTGCCCCGTGCCGTGCCATCCTCTTTTTCATAACCGGGCAGCGGTTTGAGGGTGGCCAGACTGATATGGCCCGGATAGCCATTGCCGTCCCAGCGTTCGTGGTGGTTCAGCGCCACGGCTGCTGCTGCCTCGTCCAGTTCGGAGTAGATATCGGGAAACAGCTTGGCACCATAGACAGTGTGCATCTTCATGACCGCGAACTCTTCCGGGGTAAAACGTCCCGGTTTTTTGAGGATGTTATCGGATATAGCCACCTTGCCGACATCGTGCAGCATGGCCGCCATCCGTAGGATATCGCGTGTCCGGTCAACTTCCTGCCGGGGAGTGCCCCTGCGTGAGGACCAGGCTTCATAGAGTGCCACTGAATAGGCGGCCACGCGATTGACGTGGGGGCCGGTTTCTTTGGGATCACGCAGCTCTGCCATCCTGTTCATCCGCAGGATGATCTCGCGGGTCATTTTGGCCCGTTCAACCGCGTTGGCAGCGGTAACCGCGAAATAACTGATGCCGCTTTCGTCGTGGCTGTCAAAGGAGGAGACATTGCCGTTTCCATCCCGGGCATTGATCAGTTGCAATACCCCCACGGTGTCACCGCGCATGCTGGTAAGTGGCAGCACCAGCTGCGATACCGTACGGTAGCCGGTCAGCTCGTCAAAGGACTGGTTAAAAGAGTAGGGCAGATTGGGGTCAAGATCGTACACATCGGGGATGTTGAGCTGATTGCCGGTGGCGGCTACGTAGCCGGCAATGGAGGTATTGTCCACCTTGATGATGATACTGCTGTAGACCGATTTGCGGTGGGGCGCCAGCTGTGCGTTGATGGTGTCGTTCTGGGAGTAGCGGGCGGACAGCACGGTACCATCCTTGATGTAGATGGTGCCGGCATCGCAATCGGTAAACCGTCGCGCCTCGGTCAGGATCTTTTCCAGCAGCACATCGATATCCTTGATCTGGGATATATCCAGACCAAAGTTCAGAAGTTGCTGTAATGTATCGCTATATGTTTTCATAGACCCCTCCGTGTCACCACGCGTAACCGTGATGCCTCTATTGTAACTGAAGCATAGCAGTTGACAAGCCGCCTGGTAATAAATTTTGTTGCCCGCTCCGGCTGGATGCTCTACGATGGCGCCACCTTGTCTGGAGGATGCTGCGCCATGCCCCGCCTGTTGCTCTCCGTTATCATCACCCTGCTTTGCTTCTGCGCCACTTTTGCTGCAGCCGATTACCGCACTGACCCCCGTGAACAGGCTTTGTCCGATACCCTTGATCTGTGGCGTGAAGGGCGATTTGACCAGCTCTACGATGGACTTTCTCACCGGAGCAGGATCTCTCGTGAGCGATTCAGTGCCCTGATGCGTGAGTCTGTGATCAGGCCAGCCTGTTGCCACCACAAGCTGAACAGCTTCAGGTTGATTATCGAAAAACAGACTACGGCAACGGTATATGCCCGGATAGGCCTTGAAGGCAGTTCCGGCTCGGATACCAGTCACAGTAAGGAATTTACCCTTGATCACCAGGAAGGGCGCTGGAAGGTGCGTCTGGC
>CAZYMK010000389.1:0-2944 GCA_964648885.1 uncultured Geobacter sp.
TTTTCTCAAACAGATTGACCTCGAGAATCTGTAGAAAAGTGTAGAGCGAACACTGAATGTCGAGCTTCTTTTTCGTGTGAGACCGGTGTGCATTGCTACCCTCCTGTAAAGCCAGAAAGGTTACACCCGGAACGAATTCATGTCGAAAAAAGAACAATTGCATCAAAGAACAATAAAATTCAGCTTGTTATATCAGTACTAACGAAATTTACCGGACAGTAGTGATCCAAAGTAAAAAACCGTGGTCGGGGAACTATAACCCCGTCACGGTGTTTTATCGTTTTTGCAGGGGCGTATGGCATACGCCCCTGCTACAGAGTTCCACTCCACCGGTACTCGCTAAATGCGGGCGACCGGGGCTGAGGCGCACCAGCGGCGCAGGCGTCCTTTTGGCCGTAGTTCAAAAAGACCTTTTCCCATTACTCTGGAATGAGGCATTTTCACGTTTGGGCCAAGAATCAGGGCGGGGCGGAGGTCAACTTGCCATCTTGGAAGCCAGACACCGTTTGTTCTCGGAAAGGCGACTATAAAGGACACCCTCTCTTTAATCGTTTTCAGCCTTACCAGCTTCTTGCTAACCAGCCCCTTCTCGATGGTCGTATGACCGGTGTCAGGCTTTCAAGATGACAGTTGGTCGCCATACAGAATATCATCATGATTTTCAGCGACTCTTGTTCCATCACCAGATGCCATGCCAACAATACTGAAAATCGGATCGTCTTTCAGAACACCATTTTTTGCACTCAATTTTTCAGAAATTATGTCACGAACGAGCGATGAGAGATGTGTATGGGTACGGGCTGCTGTTTCGCGCAAGGACTGATACTGCCAGTCCTCCAGGGTAATTTTCATTGTGTGGCGTGTTGGAGCCATTAGATACTCTCCTGATCGTTGATCTGACACGGTGCTCGGCACTATACAGGCATTAAACGTATCATTTTGGACATCACAACGTCAAAGGAATCGTATACAGTGCAATCAGATAGTTAATTACGGGAGGGCTCATTATGGCACTGTCTTCTGAAGAACTGAGTGATCTGAAAACAGCAAAGGGCCTCTTGGAAAACCCCAGTCTTGCTGCCAGGATAAGTTCTCTTGTCGGCACTCCCGTTGAAGTAATGCTGAAAAAACTGCCGTCATCCGTGCATGGTACAATTCAATCTGCTACGCGGACAGCCATAGAAAAAGCGCTTGATGTCGCTATACTGACCATGAAGGACGGGTGCGAACAGGAACCATCCTCCAACCTGTGGCATAAACTGGCTGCAGGGGCCAGCGGCGCCGCTGGCGGTTTTTTCGGTCTGCCCGCCCTGGCCCTTGAGCTGCCAGTTTCCACCACCATCATACTCCGTTCCATTGCAGATATCGCCCGCAGTGAAGGCGAAGACCTGAGACAGCCCGATAGCAGGCTGCAATGTCTGCAGGTACTGGCACTTGGTGGAACGTCAAAAAGCGATGATGTTGCAGAGGCTGGCTACTTTGCAGCGCGGGCGGCCCTTGCCAGGGCGGTATCTGAAGCTGCCGAGCATCTGGCAAAAAAGGGACTGACCCATCAGGGGGCACCAGCCGTTGTCAGGCTGATTTCCCAGATTGCCGCACGGTTTTCAATAGTGGTTTCTGAAAAGGTTGCAGCTCAGGCAGTACCGGTGGTGGGAGCATTGGGTGGTGCGGCGATCAATACCCTGTTTATGAACCATTATCAGGACATGGGCCGTGGCCATTTTATTATCCGGCGTCTGGAACGTCTGCACGGGCAGGAAGAGATCCGGAATCTGTACACGACGTCCCATTGAGTAACCTCAAACGGTTAGCAGTATGCTGTTGGCATAAAAACAGCAGGGAGTCTGCATGATAGCAAACTCCCTGCTGATACGATACGGCAAGCTGGATGGTTACGTAATCAGTGTGCGGTATTCTCTGAGTTCCCCTTGCCGCTCATCATGTACTGGTAAAAGATCGGGAAGCCGACAAAGAAGGCGATACAGATCAGGTATTCGACCGTCTTGATGTACTGGTAGAAGTCTACCATGGTGTACACTGATTTTACCTGACCGATTGAATTGATAATATCTAACATGACGGGTCTCTCCTTTTGCAGGTAATGAGTTTTATTTGTTGGCGACGCTGGAGGTAACTTCCTTGTTCTTTGCTGCCTCGGCAGCGCCCTTGATCATGCCGTAGAGGCTGATCACAGCCGGGATGGTCTGCACAACCACGACCAGGGCCAGGAAGCCTGCAAAGGCCAGTACCAGGATACCGCTGTTATAGGTCAGGCTGGTGTCAATATGGGCGGCAGCATGTTCGCCGGAGGCAAAGGCGGTGGTCAGGCTGGCAAGCAGCAGGGCTACGGTGTTGATGATGGTTTTCATGGTGGATCTCCTTTTGTATGGTATTAGCAGTAACAGTTTTTATGGGTAAAGGCGCAGGCAACAACCTGCTTCAGTTCTTCTCTATCTTCAGGCTTTACCGGCTTCAGCAGATGATAAAAAATACCTTCATTTCTCAGCCTGCGGATTATCGGTAATGAAGCCTCATTTGATACCAGAATAATGGTGAGGTCCCGACAGCACTTCTTGAACAAAGGGATCAAATCCACTGCAGCCAGTTCATCAAAGCTGTTTCCCAAAAGGACTACCCTGGCTGTTTTTTTCAGAATCCCCTGCAGGACCCCGGCAGCGGAGGTGGTGACAGTCACCTGATACCCGGCTTCAATACAGAGATCAGTCATCACCTTCCGGGTTTCCACATTCTCCTCAGCAATCAGGACGCTTTTCATGACCTTACGCCTTGGGAGCAGCAACAGTATTTTCAGCAGGAGCAAACACTGCTTTAACCATCGCAACCAGCATGATCATTGCCGGAACGGCCTGGAGCATCACCACCAGCACGGCAAACCCGATCAGAGCCCAGATCAACAGACCTGCTTCTTCGCCACCAACACCGG
>CAZYMK010000390.1:0-2932 GCA_964648885.1 uncultured Geobacter sp.
AAAATTTTGTGTCGGCACCTTCACCTCTTCCCCGTACAACAGGGCGTAAGACAGTTCAAGGCGACTGTCGGCACCGGTGTCAACGCCTCCTTTGATCCAGGCATGGTGGACGGTGTACATCTGCTGATCTTCAGCACCGGGACGGTAGTTGTTGTTGCTGTTGGGGTAGGGAGTCCTTAACAGAGGTACACCATCACCCGCCTCAGACACCCCGGAACTGCGGCCCCGATAACCCAGAGACAGGTCTGCACGCTGCGTACCGAATCCGGCAACTGCGCTGCCGTCCAGTGCGTTAAACTGGTTGTAGCTAAACGAGCTGCGGACTGAAAAACGCTGCTGATTTTCGGCGCTCTTCATTTCCACGCTCCCCCCCAGGGCGCCTGGCAGGGTGAGGTTATAGGGGCCTTTGATCACGATAATCCGTGACGGTACACCAGTATTGATCAGAACCGGCGCAGCATCCGTCCTGAAGGGTGCTGCGCCGGCATACAAGGCGCCATCAAAACTGAACTGCAGGTTTTCCCGCTGGTATCCCCGCATGACAATGTTGGACAACGCCCCTTTGTCAAAGGAATTGATCCCTGAACGCTGGAATACCTCACGGGGATCACCTTCTGCCTGAGCCGGCGCAGTGGCGGCAGCGGCAACCGGCGGTTCAGCTGCAGCAGCAGTTCCTGCAGAGACGGAAAGAAACGGCCCCAGTAACAGCAGGCAGACCAGGCCCGGGTAACACCATGGTGGTGGTATCATGTAAGTAACTCCCTTTGTATCTTTTCTGCTGGACCGATCAAGACTGACCGGCATACACAGAAACTTATACCCAATAGACTCGTTTTGTAAACAACACCATCAACATGCCAAAAGAGCAAACAGGGGCACGCTTATTCAAGTGGCAGCCGGTAACATTTGATGGTATCGTTTTACCGTCAGATGCAAAGGGAGAAAACCATGAAGGCAGTGATTCAAAGGGTCAGCTCTGCTTCCGTCACCGTTGACGGCACAGTGGAGGGTGAGATCAGCCGAGGGCTGCTGGTGCTGCTGGGGGTAGAGAAGGGAGACCAGCAGGCCCAGGCCGACTGGCTGGCAGAGAAGATTGCCACCCTGCGGGTCTTTGAGGATGACAACGGCAAGATGAACCGCTCGCTGATGGACGTCGGCGGCGCAGTGCTGGCGGTTTCCCAGTTTACCCTGGCCGGTAACTGCGCCAAGGGGCGGCGTCCCTCCTTTGACACCGCTGCCCCGCCGGATATCGGCAAGCTGCGCTATGAACAGTTTGTAACAGCGCTGCGTCAGCTGCAGCTGCCGGTAGCGACCGGCATCTTTCAGGCCAACATGCAGGTGGCGCTGGTCAACGACGGCCCGGTAACCTTTATTCTGGAGAAAAGCCCATGACCTCCCCTCTTGAGGCACTGCCGACAGCGTTGGTGCTGCCGTTTTGCATCTGCGACCTGATGACGATCTTTCTGCTGAGCGGCGCGTTGCTGCTTGCCAGCTCGCTCTTCTTTGTGCGCAAGCTGGCCAGAGAGCTGCCCAGGGGGATCAACCGCACCAGCTGGCGGGTGCTGGGCGGTTTCATCATGTTGTTCATCGTCGGCTACCTTGGCTTCTATCTGCTGAAACGGGGCACCCATTACGACAAGCACGAGATGGTAGTACCGGTGGTATTTTTCTTCGGGGCGGTCTTTGTACTCCTGGTCTGTTTTCTGGCCTACCGCACGGCACAGGAACTGAAGCGGGTGGTGGAACTGGAGCAGGAGACCATCACCGATCCGCTGCTGGGGATCTTCAACCGCCGCTTTCTTGACCGGCGCCTGCAGGAGGAGATGCTCAGGGCACAACGGCACGGGCTGCCCCTGTCACTGATGCTGCTGGATATCGATTTTTTCAAGAAGGTCAACGACACCTGGGGGCATCAAAATGGCGACATCGTACTGAAACACTTGGCCAGGCTACTGGTGGATACCCTGCGCCAGACTGACTTGGTGGCCCGCTTTGGTGGTGAGGAGTTTGTACTGCTGCTGCCACACACCACCCAGACCGACGCCCGGATGCTGGCTGAGCGTGTGCGGCGTACCGTTGAACAGACCCCGGTCCTGATCACTACCTCAGGCAACGATTATCAGGAGCTGCGGGTGACCATCAGCATCGGTCTCAGCTGCATGCAGCTGGACGAAGACAATTGCTGCGACATGTTGGAGCGGGCCGACAAGGCGCTGTATCAGGCCAAGCAGACCGGACGGAACCGGGTCATAGCCTGCGATGATATGGCGAGTAGCGCCCAAGGGGAGGTAACGGCATGAAGATAGGCAGTCTGCGGGATGCTGCGACAAGCGGCGGTTTCTGGCTGGCTTGGTTGCTGTTGGCAGCGGCCCTGCTGATTCCGGCCCCCACAGCCGGTTTTCTGCTGGGCTTTCTGGCCGTAACCTGCGCCGTGCTGCCGCTGGCCTTTGGCAACCGTTGGCAGCGGCTGGGCGCACTGGTTGCCCTGCTGGCGGGCGTTGCCCTGGCTGCCTCACTGGCAGGCAAGGCCCAAAACGATCCCTATTTTAAAAAGGATCGGGCTCTTTCTCACCAAACAGGCTAAGGTTCTGCAGAGAAGCAAAGGGTTGATTGCCGAAACCGGCGCGTGACGGTTTCGGCGTTTCTTTTTGAGGCACGACCGGTTCCGGGGCTGCCTCGGCCATCGGTTCCGACAACGCAATTGACTCATCCAGCCCATCATCCTCCCCATTGCCGTTACCGGTAAAAAAATACAGATTGTAGAGACGGTGATGACCGGTCCAGCGGCTGCCCTGGGGCGTATCTTTGGCAATGTGGGAACGGATACCGTTAATCTTGGAGTCCATGTCGTCCAGGTAGTGCAGGATGGTGGCCTCAACGGTCTTGGGCCGCTTGGGTGAGCCGTAGTCGTACTGGCCATGGTGGGAGAGCA
>CAZYMK010000391.1:0-2922 GCA_964648885.1 uncultured Geobacter sp.
ACCGCTTGTTTTTCGGCACAATAAAAATCAACGATATAATACTACTCCGACACATAGTTTTCTTTAGCATCTCAATAGTCGCGCCAGCAGTTTGGCAATCTGATGCCTGACATCAGGCAGTGTCGGCATGCTTTTGGCTCTCTGCTTTTGCCGCCATCGCTCAGAGGAACGAAGAGGGCAGTAACGCTGTCGCCATTGCCTTATGTTGCTGTTTTTCAGAACAAAGCATCGTTCTCCAGTGTCGACTTTTTCTGAGTCCAGTTGTTTCGTGCTTTCACACTCAGTTGTTTTTTTTGCTGCAGCCGTAACAGGATCAGATACCCGTATGCAAGGGATGTCAGAAGTACATGCCGATGCCAGCCCTTCCAGGAGCGGCCCTCATGGTGGTCAAGGCCAAGTTCCTCTTTCAGCTGCTGGTAGCCATGCTCTATCCAGTATCGTTCGTGATAGATTTTGGCGAGTTCAAATGTTGCCAGGTGTTGCGGCATATTGCTGAAGAAATAGCGCAGCTCGTAACCACCACTACTCAGGGGGCGACGCTCTATCAACAGCCAGACCTGTTCATGCAGATTGCCGTGTCGCCATCCGTGAGCCGGCCAGACACGCATTGATACTGCTTCTGCAACAAGTGGCTTGTCTTTTGAGCTCTGTCTCAGTTCGAGCCGTTGCCAGGCATCATCGGCAATACTTTCCCCGAGCGCTGACAGCTTGATCGGCTCGGGGTTGGTGCTGATTATTTTTGGGCGAGTCCGTGGTCGTCCACGCTTACGCTCTTTGGCTGGCGCAATTTCAAAGACCGGCTCCTCAAGAAATACTGAGCTGTTGGAGTACACCCCCAGGATGTAGCTTTCTCCACGAGAGGCGAGCTCCTGGCGGAACTCTGGTATGTTGCCGTACCAGCCATCAGCAAGGACCGCACGATGAGGTACCTTGTCTTTGCGGGCCAGGTCAACGAAATCAAGGGCCATACGCCATTTTGGCTTATGGTGTGCCGACTCCGGCATGTGTGCGCTTTTACGCTTTTCTGCACATTCATCGGTTTGGCTATCCCATGATTCCGGGACAAACAGTTCCATGACATATGGCCAGGCAACATTCTGACCTACATACGTCATGCTGACACCAATCTGGCAGTTGTCGGTCTTTCCTGAGGCACCGCAGTACTGACGGGCAACACAAACGCTGTCATAGCCTTTCTTCGGGAATCCGGTGTCATCAAGCACCAGAAGCCCTTGAGGGTCTGAGGTGACCTCAAGCATAGTACGTCGAAATTGCTCGGAAACGAGTCCTTCATCCCATTTCGCTGTAGAAAGAAGGCGCTGCATACTACGCTCTGAGGCGTTTACTTTTTCAGACATGGGCTCGACTGATTTGCGCTCACCGTCCATGAGCAGGCCAGTCAGGTAACATTCTGCGAGCTCACGGCTCTCTGAACGACGGAAATAGCCATAATAGGGAGCCATGTATTCTTCTATGCCAGGAAATACGATCTCAGTTGTCATGGACAGAGAAAGTATCACATAAAAACGGTTAACTCAATACATGTGTCGGAGTAGTATTAACAGTCATTTGAAAAACAAGTAGTCAAAATCGTTCAATTTTGGCAGTGTTTTTTCGCACAACATTTTGTTTTTACTGGAGAAAGTTATGCGCGGTTCCGATACCAATGCTGGCCCCATGTTTGTCTATGTCACCACGGAGCACTTTGTGCCCAAGAAACATCCGCTCCGGACCTTAAAGCCTCTGGTTGATGCTGCTCTTTCAAAGCTTGATCGTGAATTCGACGCCCTGTATTCCTTAAGCGGCAGGCCTTCTGTGCCGCCTGAGTATCTGCTGCGTGGCCTGGTTCTTCAGTTTCTGTATTCCATCCGCAGCTTTCCGATGCTGATGGACAGAATTCACTCTGATATGGCCTTTCGCTGGTTCATCGGTCTTTCCATTGATGATGCGGTCTGGGATCAGAGTGTGTTCTCCTACAACCAGAACCGGCTCATCAAGGCTGACATTGCCAGTCGTTTCCTTACCGAGGTGAATCAGCAGGCAAAGCGCAAAGGGTTACTTTCCAGTGACCACTTCTCGGTTGATGGCACCCTGCTGGAGTCCCTTGCCTCCATCAAGAGCTTTCGCCCGATGGATGATGACTCTGATAAACCTTCTGGCAACTTCACCGGTGAGAAACTCTCCAACAAGACCCACCGGTCAAGCACTGATCCTGATGCCCGTCTCTACAAGAAGAGTAAAGGAGCATCAGCCAAGCTCAGTGTCATGGGGCATGCCATGAGTGAGAACGAAAACGGCTTCATCACCCAAACCGAGGTAACACAGGCTGACGGCATGGCGGAACGGACAGCAGCCAAGCAGATGATCATCCGTCAGAAGGGCAACCGGAAAAAGAAGATCACCGTTGGTGCTGACAAGGCCTACGATACCAGGGGCCATGTGGATGATCTGCGCGAACTCGGCGTCACTCCCCATGTTGCCAGCAAGAAAAAGGGCACAGCCATTGACGGACGTACCACCCGACATGCCAGTTACAAGCAAAGCATCAAGGACCGGAAGAAGATCGAAGAGTTCTTTGGTTGGGCCAAGGTGATTGCCGGATTCAGAAAGTTGCGGCATGTGGGCCTGGACAAGATCAACTTCTACTTCACGCTGGCAGCAGGGGTCTTCAATCTGGTCAAGCTGCGGAACATTGTAGCCCAAACGTAGGGGGTAGTACGTCTGCAGTTCACCGATTGCCCCCAAATGGGGCGGTCAAGCAGCAAAAAAGAGTCAAAGAGCAGTAAAACGAACAGCAAAATCCGAATCATTTACCCAAGCAGAGCGTCAAAAGCTTCAAGCAAGCATGATAGGGACAAAATTCAATCCTTTTTCAAAGGGCTGTTAATGGCTATAAACTTGAATGCAAACATGCAACAATGA
>CAZYMK010000392.1:0-2919 GCA_964648885.1 uncultured Geobacter sp.
GCTTTGGCAGCGAAACCGCCGAACTGCTGGCCCTGCTGGCTTTCACCGCTGTTACTGTGCTGCTCAGCTGCGGGTGAGCAGTTTTTCATAGCGTGCGCCCCACACCCCGTCAGCGGAAAGGAATTCAGGGCATTAACACCAGTGTTTAAAGCCCGTCCCCTTTAAAGCCTGTTAATGATGGGATTCTCGTCGCGTCGTAGCGCCGTTGCGTGACACCAGGTTGTGATGTCATCCAAAATTTCCCATTGCCTTTCTTGACACACACCCCCCCCCCTGTTGTATACATACACTTTCATAAAAATGCCCTACCGGAGATCAGATGTCGCAATCCGAACCGATAGCCCCAGGCAGCCCTCCCCCCCCTCCCCAGCCTGAAGAAGATGAAATCAACCTGCTGGATCTGCTGCTGGTGCTGGCCAAGCGCTGGCGGATGATCATTGTAGTGCCGTTTGTGGTGGCGGTTATCACCGCTGGCATCACCCTGTTGATGCCCAACATCTACACCGCCAAGACCATGATCATCCCCAGCGATGACAGCTCCGGCGGCATGTCAGCCATGCTGGCCCAACTGGGGGGGCTGGCAGGTATGGCCGGTGGCCTGGGGGGTAAGACCACCGGTGACCTGTACGTCACCATGCTTAAGAGTGAGACTGTCAAAGACCCGATTATTGAACGCTTCAAGCTGATGGAAAAGTACGAGGAAGAGCTGCGGGCTGATGTTTACAAAACACTGGATGAGGTATCAGCTGTTAGCCTCGGTAAAAAAGATGGCGTTATCACGGTCAGCTTCAGTGATAAAGATCCAAAATTTGCTGCAGAGCTGGCCAATGCCTATATTGATGAACTGGGCAAACTGGCAGCCGGGCTCAGCATGACCGGGGCAGCTAACAACCGTGTGTTTTATGAAAAGCAGATTGCCAAAACCAAGGCTGATCTGAACCAGGCAGAAGAGGCATTAAAGGAGTTTCAGGCAAAGAACAAGGCTATTTCCGTTACAGACCAGGCTAAGGCCACCATAGAAGGGGTGGCTCAACTGCGGGCGCAACTGGCTGCGCAAGAAGTACAACTTGATAGCCTGCAGCGGCAATTTACCGATAACAGCCAGGAAGTAAAGCGTGCCAAAGCAGCGGTTGCCAGCCTGCGCGCCCAGATCGGTTCGCTTGAGGGCAAGGCCGGCGGCAGTAGCAGCTCAATCCCCAACCTGGGGGCAGTTCCGCAACTGGGGCAAGAATACCTGCGGCTGATGCGTGAATTCAAGATTCAAGAAGCCGTACTGGAGATGCTCACCAAGCAGTATGAGCTGGCCCAGGTCTCAGAAGCCAAAGACACCGCCCCGTTCCAACTGCTGGAAAAAGCCAAGGCGCCAGAGCGCAAAAGCAAGCCCAAGCGGGCGTTGATCGTCATTATGGCTGCCTTTGCCACCGGTTTTCTGATGGTGCTGCTGGCGTTTCTGCTGGAATTCAGCGCCAAAATGTCCCCGGAAGACCGTCAGCGCTGGGAGCAGATTAAAGGATACCTGCCGGATCTGCCGGGGCCCCTTGCCAGGGCCTTGCAAGCTATCATGGCAAGGCTTGGATAAAGGTCTCAGCTAGATCGGCACAGAGGGGAAGTACTATCCATGAAACACCAGCTTGTACGCTTTGACTGGGCCTTAAAACGGCTTCTGCGCAACAAGGCCACCTTCGAGATACTGGAAGGCTTTCTTTCAGAGCTGCTCAAGCAGGATGTGCGGATAGAATCCATCCTTGAAAGCGAAAGCAACAAAGACCGTGCCTCAGACAAACAGAACCGGGTCGACCTGCTCACCCAGGTAGGCAGCGGAGAACTGGTCCTGATTGAGTTGCAGGTAGAAGCCCAGTATGACTACTTCCACCGTATGGTCTACGGTGCCTCAAAACTGATCACCGACACCATGGACAGCGGGTTCAGCTACGACAAAGTCCGCAAAGTCATCTCCATCAACATCGTCTACTTTGATCTTGGTCACGGCAGTGACTACATCTACAAAGGCACCACCGACTTACGCGGCATTCACACCAATGACATCCTGCAGCTCTCCCTGTCACAAAAGAGAGAATTCAGCAACCTGCACAAAGTTTCCGACATATTTCCCGAATACTACATCCTCAAGGTAAACGGCTTCAACGATGTAGCCAGAAACAGCCTTGATGAATGGATCTACTTTCTTAAAAACTCTGAAATAAAGAGTGAATTCAAGGCAAAGGGACTTGTTAAAGCGGCACAAGAGCTTGATATCATGAAATTATCCAAAGCAGAACGCGCTGAATATGAACATTACATAGAAGATCGGCGCGTGGGGGAAAGCTCAGTAAAAACCTCATGGCTTGAAGGCAAGATTGAAGGGAAAATTGAAGGGAAAATCGAGGGAATAGTAGAAGGCAAGATAGAGGTTGCACGTCGTCTGATTGTCAAGGGAATGACTATTGAAGAAGCTGCGGAGATTGCCGGTGTTGATGTTGATCAGTTGCGGGGCGGGGTTTAAAAGTGATAATGCAAGACTTGACCGTACGCAGTAACAGTTTAATATCTAAAGGGTTTAAGTCCCGTCCGGGGAATTGTCCGATTCGCCCCGGTAGCTCAAGGGAGCGGCGTTCTGGTAACAGAGGGTCGTAAGTTCCCAATTGGCAAAGCAGCAGGCCGTAACGAAAGTGAACCCATACGTAGCCTCGTAACAAAAGTGAAGATGCCGACCCTCTGGACACAAGGGGAAGGCCGCCGTCACAGACTCTGACAACGGAAACGGTCTGTGTAATCTTCCGGGGTAGCAGGGATGGCATGTTGCGGAAGATACTCAACCCAGTGCTGGAGACCCGTTATGGTGATGCTTAAGGAACATCAACCGTCGCGTATAAGGAAACGAAATCGCGGTGGGCTGTAACGGGAGTCGGAGGGGTTCAT
>CAZYMK010000393.1:0-1579 GCA_964648885.1 uncultured Geobacter sp.
CCATGTGCAGCGCCTGGGCCATCATTGGCTTGAGTTCGATCTCGCCTGCGCTGCGCAGGGCCTGGCGCAAGGTCGGCGCCAGGGTGTCGCGCATCCAGCGCAGACGTTCCAGCACCTCATCCCCGTTGGCGCCGAACCGCAACACCTTGCCCAGGCCTTCGTTGAAGTTGCTGAACGCCCGGTTGCCGTGGGTCCGGTTCTCGACCACCCACAGCGGCATTGAGGGGCTGATGATGCCAGCCATCGGGCCGACCGCGGCATGATGGTGACAGGGCTCCAGCGCCACGTCACCCCGCTGCGCCATTGCCGATGCCGATTCGATGTCGCTCGCCCAGCCCTCGAACAGGATGGCTCCAGCAATCGCTCCCTGCATCGGTCCGCACATGTCAGCCCAATCGATTGGGGGGCCGGCGTGCAGGACGCGCCGCCGTCCACCGCAAAATCATAACTTGCCCGCACCACGTCGACCAGCACCGGCTGGGCATCCAGAAAGTGCTGCAGCGCCTGCCGATTCGCAGCTTCGATGCGCGGGTCGTTGATCATGTTGGCCAACATCCAGTTGGCGGCGCTGTCACCATCTGCCGCGGGTTTCCAATTCAGGTGCAGCACCTTGCCGCCGGCTGCGCGCAGGTTGTCGGAAAAGCCCGCCAGTCCCAGGCCGATCACCTGCAGCGGTTGTTGAAACAGTAGGTTCATGTCGGTGTCCTGTTCAGGGTAAGAATGGCCTCGACGGCCAATTGCGCAGCTTCTATGTTGGAGTCGGCAACAAGCACGTGGGCGGCCCGCAGATCGCGGACGCATGCTTCGCGTGATTGCGGGTCGAGCTCGGTGCCACAGACATGGGCGATAAAGAGAATGTGCCGACCGTCGGCGCTGGCCCGGCTCTGCGCGTCTTTCAACAGCGGCAACAACTCGGCCACCGGCTCGGTGCTGGCGCCAAAACCCAGTACCACGTCGAATAGCACCACCGCCGTGCCGGGGTCGTCCACATCCTGCAACAGGCGCGCATTGCGCTGGCTGGGGTCGATCATCGGATGCGGGCGACCCTGGGTGAACTCGTCGTCACCCATGTCCACCAGGCTGTGACCATGTCCAGCCGTGCGGCTGCGCATTGGATTCACATGCCAGACCGCGCGCCACCAGGGCCAGTTGCGCCTCATAACAAAAGGTGCCACCGGCGAAGACGCCACGCACATTGGTCTGGCCCTTGGCCATGCGCCCGACCGCCTCCAATGCCTGCGCCAGGCGGGCTGAATCCGGGTCCATTGGCACGGGAATGGCCTGACCGCGCAAGGCAGCCACCGCCACGTCCGCAGTGTGCTGCAGGCTATGGCCGACAACAAATCCCTGACCTTCCAACTGAGCAACGTCGGCCCCGAGAAAATGCACCACCACGGGCTTTTTGCAGTCGCGCACCAACTCCAGCACCCGCTTGGCAACAGCGGGTGCCGGCGGTTTAGAAAGTAGCACGATTAGCCGGGTGGACGGATCCTGCGCCAACATCGCGATCGCCTGGCACATGCTGAGACCGCCGATCTCCTGGCGCAGATCCCGCCCGCCTGTGCCCAGCGCCTGCGCA
>CAZYMK010000393.1:1589-1992 GCA_964648885.1 uncultured Geobacter sp.
GAAGCCGCCGAGGAGACCCGTCACGAAGAAGACGTGCACCCACGGTGGGGTCGCAGGTGTGAGTCGTGCGGCCACCAAGCCAATGGCGCCCGGACGTACCACGTTGGCGAAACCCAGTGGCATGCCATTGACGATGGCGGTGCCGCAGTCCGGCCCCATCACCAGCAGATCGTGGGCACTCGCATAAGTCTTGATGCTGGCCTCCTGCGACTCGGGCACGTTGTCGCTGAACAACATGACATTCATGCCCAGGCGCAAGGCCTTCATGGCCTCGGCCGCTGCATATTGTCCGGGGACGGAGATCAGCGCCAAGTTGGCGTCCGGTTGGGCTTCCAGGCCCATCTCCAGGCTGCTTGGCCCCCGTGCCGGCTGAGCATCGCCGCCTCGCACATCCACGGGCTTG
>CAZYMK010000393.1:2004-2899 GCA_964648885.1 uncultured Geobacter sp.
CATCCAGGATCGATTGGGCCTGCGCCTCGTCAGCCACCCAGGCCACCAGCAGATCGCTGGGCTTGGCCGTGACCTCGATGGCCATGCCCGAGTCGCGCATGCGTTCGATGTTGGCCGGCGTGGCCATTGCGACCGATGCGCGGGAGACGCCGGGCAGTGTGCCCAACCGGGCAGATACCTGCATCAAGGATACCGAGTCCATGTACAAGTTGGGGAAAACGCAACAGTGCAGATTCAAGCGAAGTACCTCATCATCATCTCAGGTTGAAAACAAATCTCCCGGCAGTGCCAGGGCGGCGCGATAGGTCACGGCCAGACCGGTGACTCCATCGAAGCCGGAACTGCTGCCGATGCGCAAGGCGCGCTGGCAGGCGCCGCGCAGTTGCACTGCGTCGCGCGGGCCGAGGCAACACTGGCGCAGTTCATCCAATGGCTGCACGAACAGGTTACTGATCGCCAGACCAAGGTAGTGCCGACTGACGTCAGTTGTGCGGTGCAGCAGGCAATTCAGCGTGGAGCAAATCGAGCTCAGCAGCGAATCGATCGAGCGGTCAAGGCAAGACAACCGCCACAGTGCCGCCAGGCACCCAGTCAGGATGTCATCGCCACTTGGGGTGAGCCCCCTTCCGTTGCCGACTAGTTGGTAAGCGATGACGTTGAGCGTACCCGCGTTGCGTTGCGCTATAGCGCCGCCCATCGCCTCAGACAGTGCCATCAAGTCCGCCGCAGGCCGATCGTCCAGATGCGATGCCTGCCACGCGGCCAGTTCGGCGTCCACTCGGTCCAGGTTGATTTCGATCAGCGGGAGTGGCAGCGCCGTCTGCCTCGGCGCAGGCATGCAGGCAGACAAGCCCGTGATATCCCCACGGCATCGACTGGTACGCCAGACACCGGC
>CAZYMK010000394.1:0-2890 GCA_964648885.1 uncultured Geobacter sp.
CCAAGAGTAACATAAAATTTCGGAAGGGAGGCGACAACTATCCTGACACAGGGGGAGAAGGTAGACCAAACTTACGCAGGGCTTAACGATCATCGTAAACCCGGGAGTCTAACTCCATGATTGCAAGGTTAAGGCACCACCGGTATCTGCTGCGTATACCTCGCCTTGCCCCGCTCCTGCACATGGCTGTACTTGGCCGCCATGGCAATACTTGCATGGCGCAGGGTCTCCTGCACCACCTTCACATCCCTGGTAGCCTGATAGAGCAGGGCTCCGCAAGTATGCCGCAGGGCATGACAAGCCCGACCTTTCTTGGCAATACCTGCCTTCATGAGCATCGTATCCATCCATTTTGACAGGCCGATTCTGGTGATACGCCCGCCCAACCTGCCGGATTTACCCAGTGATACAAAGATCGGCTCGCCGTCCTTGTCGGACAGTACCGCCCCCCGCTGGATCAGATAGTCCCGAATGCAGGCAACCGTATCTTCGCGTGGGTAGATGTAGCCGTCCTTTCCTTTCCCATGTACCAGGATCCGAACACCGGTGTCGGTCTCTTCGATATCTTCCACATTGGCCCGGCAGATCTCGACCCGGCGCAAACCCTCCAGCGTCATCAGTACTGCCATTGCCCGATCGCGCAGGTTCTTCAATTTATGGTCATGGGGGATTGCTTCAAAGAGCCGCTCTGTCTCACCGGCAGTCAGGCATTTGATGATTTCGCTATCGGCAGTGCGCTTGCGTGGTGCCTTGACTCCGGTCACTGGATTCTTGTCCAGCAGCCCCCGCGAGACTGCTCCATCATAAAAACGGCGGACCGTTGTCAGCTTCAGACTGATGGTGGCGTGGGCGGCTTCACTCTTCACCAACTCCTGCCTGAATGCCTTGGCATGGGTGGTGGATGCTGATCCGGGATCAATGTTATTCACCCGGCACCAGGCAAGCCAGTGGTTGAGGTGGGAGATATAGGTGGCGATGGTATCCGGACGGGCGTCGCCGTTGGCAACATCCAGGGCAAACCACTCTGCGGCCTTATCGATCAGATTGTTGAGTTGAACCGCTACTGGCAGGACTTCAGGGATGGTCGCCGGAAGGTCAACCTCCGTATTTGGCCTAGAATCGATTTTTACTGATTCGGCCATACCTCAGGTACCCCTCAAATTTATATTGTTTGGCCCCAAAACAACCATATCCTGATGTTGGTACAGCGTAAGTGCCGCATCGACATCATCAGGATCAAGATCAGGAGCTACTCCGAAAATCAGTTGTTCAACCTGCGATTGCCGTTCATAAAAGTACAAGCCGGCATGTTTCTGCACAACATCCCGTACTGATGACACGGTGCTTTTTGGTACAAACAGGTAGTCCGGATGCCAGTCAACGGTTGTGCTGCCACCGTCAAGCAAGTCAAGTTCACGGGCTTTTTGAGGCAGTGAGAAGGTTGTGACGTCAAAAATATGGTCCACAATCTCAAGCCAGACGTGATACACGACACCGTTCTGAGGTGGGATCGAATCTGTTGGACAATGTAAAATTACATCAGAATTTCCGGACCCGCAGCGCCATCCTGCGTAGCCCGCTGTCAGCTGTGCAAAAACCCCATCGCGCTTCAGCAGTTCTTGAGCCAGTGCAGACAGCATATAACAATCAGAGCCCAGATGGCTGCTGGCTGCAACTGACAAGCGCCGGACTGCAGAGGCAACTGCAGTAAAATTATAGGTGCTTACATGATCTTTGAGTGCCGCCCTTCGCTTGGCCTGGCCCATGTTCAAACCCTCAAATTGTAACCTGGAATGTCTTGATGCCGACCTGTGACAAAAAGGAGGCAACCTGATCAAGAGAATTAAATTGCAAGACCTCGCCTGAGCCGGGATCGCAGATTGCCTTGGGCAGGGTTGGTGAATCAATGATAACCAGCGCGCCGTAGACGGTACCGTGGTTGTGCGCCACGATGACCTTCGGCTGCTTACCCTGATCAGTCAGTTGCTTAAGTTCGGTTCCGGTGATCATGAAGTTCCTTGGGTACTTTTTAGATCTGTTTTCTGTGACCATATCCTTTATACCACAGTTTTTATATTTAGTATACATAAAACTAATTATGTATACTAAAAATGCGCAAATTATAACGACAGGTTTGCAGCTTTTTTACATGTTTGCGGATCCGTAATCAGGTTTGGTCAAAGGCGGCCATGACAAAGCATCCTGATTGCCTGATCGATACCAATGTTGTGTTGCGACATGTCATGAACGATGACCCTCAGCAAGATGGGGCAGTCAAGTCGGTGTTTGACGCGCTGCGTTCTGGTGAGAAGGCTGCCCTGCTCCTTGAGAACGTGCTTGCTGAGTGCGTGTATATCCTCTTGCAGTACTATGAAGTCCCAAAGTCAGAGGTGGTTGGTAATATGGGCATAATGCTTATGCCCGGCAAGAATTGACAATACCAGCGTTCCCAGCAGATCCTGGACATTCGGTGCATTGGGGCTTGTGTAACTGCGGACAGTCTGCCAGAAAAGCCTCATACAATCCGCTTGCCTTGAGGAACTCGATGAAGAACAGTAATTGTCCCATCGGAGTGAAGGCTGCAGTGTGGTCCCACTCAATCTGAATGCGGCCTGCAAAAGTGTCAACGGAGACTTTGGGATAAGGCTCTGAAACCCGAACTGGTCGTTCACCCATTTGGTGAATCCTTCTGGCGGTAAATTGTCAATACTGCCGAAAGGTTACAATACGTTTGCTGATTCAACTGCGTTTTTTAGGATGATTCACCTATACCCTCTGGTGGGTGGTGTGTTACTCAGTAGCATGCAACATATCTGCGAACTGATTGAGATGGTTTAACGGAACAGCCAAGGAGAAGTTACCGTATGAAAAAACTTGTTTGGGCAGTACT
>CAZYMK010000395.1:0-2888 GCA_964648885.1 uncultured Geobacter sp.
CTGTTTTCGGTTTCAGATCGCCCAGCACCCATTCCATATAGCCGGTGGCTGAAAGGCGACGCGACCGGCCAGAGTCATTGCGAACCTTGATCACCACAAACTTGATCGCTGCATCAAGGGCCACGTAGACCCACATCTCGGAGCAGATACCCCGTTCGGTATGTTCAAAAACGCTGTAACCAAACCCGTGCCGGGTAACATAGGGGCTTGTGCCACGGCAGGGCAACGGCGTGGGAGACCAGTAATGGCCGCGCTCTTCATCGCGCAGGTAAAAGGCCTCTCCCCGGGAATCACCCACCGGATCATTACCCCAGGGGGTGAGGCGGAACTCGTGGGCATTCTCTCCCCAGGTGTAGGCCAGACCGCTTTCTGATACAACGGTGCCAAACTGCGGGTTGGCCAGCACATTCACCCAGGGTGCCGGTGTCAGATGCCCTGGCGCCGTGGTAATGACATACTCCCGTCCATCCGGGGTAAAGCCCCCCAGTCCATTGTATGCGGTCAGATCATTACGGGGCATCGGCGGCACGGTCAGCGGTTCAGAGCGATGGGTTCTGGTCGGTAGCAGCAGCGGAACGGTTACCTCGGTCTGCGTGCGCCCATAGATCTGGTCTGCCAGAGAACCCCGCCTGTCAGTGATAATGACGCGGGCTACGGTCTGGATCAGAATCCGGTCTTCCTCTGCAATCTGGTCTGCAGGCCGGACAAAAATACCGCCGGGCCGATCGGTTATATCGGATTCAATATCAGCGTAAATCAGCCCCATAATCTGGTCGTGCAGCAGTTGCCGGTAGCCGGCGCGATCCTCATTCCAGATCACCAGATCCACCGCAAGTCCTTTCTGACGCCAGTAGGCGTGGGCCTGCAAAAGCTGACGTACCAGTTCGATATTGGCCAGATCCTCTATCTGCAGCAGCACAATCGGCAGATCGCCGGAAATGGCATAGCCCCAGAGACCGGATTGTCCCCGGTGGTTCCGGATCAGCAGATCCGGGGCGGCTCTCAGCGACCCGTTGGCATAGATAATTGAGCCTGCAAGCCGTCCATAGAGATGGGCCTCGGCTTTGGAGGCATTCAAATGGCGCAGCAGTACCTGGCCATGGGTCCAGGCCAGATCAAAGACCCGGTCTGCAAGTCGGCGGTCATGGTATTTTTCAACCAGACTTAAGGCAGCAGTCCGGGTTTCACCGATACCGGTGACAATGTTAATGGTGACCGATTCTTCAGGTTCCAGGGTGATCCGGCAGCGAATGGCAACAATCGGGTCAAGCACGGAACCCTGACTGTCCGAGAGTGCTCCGGTAAAGAAATCAGCCCCGCCACTCATCGCCTGCGGATCAATCACACTGTTGCCACGGCCAATAAACTTCATCCGGTCGGTCTCGTAGGACACCGCTCCGGTCTTTGCCCCATGTACCGCAATCAGATGCAGCATCCAGGGCGATTGCTCATCCTGAGAGCGGGGCCGCCGGGTGCAAAGGATCGCCTGTTGCTGGCGGATGATCTCGGTCTGCACAAAGAGATTGCTGAACGAGGGGTGCAGCGCATCTGCCGCAGCTGGGGCAAGCACCACCTCTGCATAGCTGGTAACATCAAACTCGCGGTGCTTGCGCGAACGGTTGGTAATCCTGATCCTGCGCAGTTCAATATCATCCTCGGGTGATACGGCGATCTCGGTATGGGTATCGTAGTCCTGGTTCAGGCTGCGAAACTCGGCCCGTCCTTCAGAGAAGATCGCCTCAAAATGCTTTGCCGGTTTCAGGGTCGGCTGATAGGCCGTTGACCAGAACGCTCTGCTGGCTACATCACGGATATAACAGAAGGTACCCCAATTATCGCAGGTACGGTCCTCCCGCCAACGGGTAACCGCAAGATCCTTCCAGCGGCTGTAACCGCCACCGGCATTGGTGACCATCACATGATATCTGCCATTTGAAAGCAGCTGCAGTTCCGGGTTTGGGGTAGCCGGGGTGGTGATCACCCGTATCGGCGTTTCCTGGGGAGTAGTAGCCAGATGATGTTCTGAAATGCCGGTGGTATGGGCATAAAAGGCGGTTGCCTTGGGAATCTGTTCCTGAAGCAGCAACAGGGTGGCCTGCAGGGATGGATCCGAGCTGAATCGTTTCTGCATCGGATGATCCAGCAGCAGATGGGATAAGGACAAAAGACTCATCCCCTGGTGATGGGCCATGAAGGAGCGGACCACGGCGTTTGTGTGTCCCCGTGGCAGACGCAGGGGGGTATAGTCAATCGCTTCGTAAAAACCGTACCTGGTCTCATACCCGTCAGCTGCCATCCGCTGCAGGTTCAGGCAGGCCTCGCCAGGCGCAACCATCAGCGCCATGGCTGAGGCATAGGGTGCGATCACCAGATCTTCGGCAAGTCCCCGTTTCAATCCCAGGCCGGGTACGCCAAAGGCTCGGTACTGGTAGTTGAGATGAGTATCAATGGCATTATAACCGCATTCCGAGATGCCCCACGGCACCGAGCGTTTTTTACCGTACTGGATCTGCCAGGCCACAGCTGCCCTGCAGGTCTGGTCCAGCAGGGTCTGGTCATAGCTGGGCATCACCAGCAGCGGCATCAGGTATTCAAACATTGAACCGCTCCAGGAAAGCAGGATCGGTTCTCCGCCGGCAATGGTCAGCAGGCGGCCCAGGGCAAACCAGCTCTCCTGGGGCAATTCTCCCTGCGCAATCGCCACAAAGGTGGCAAAACGTGCTTCCGATGCCAGCAGATCATAGTAGCTCTCATCCCGCCGACATTCGCCAACATTGTAACCGATTGTCAGCAGGTGGCGTGTCTCGTCATACAGGAAATCATACTGCATCCGGGCCAGTAGTTCGCATTGCAGGGCAACGGATCTGATAGCCGACATCCTTGTTGCG
>CAZYMK010000396.1:0-574 GCA_964648885.1 uncultured Geobacter sp.
AGAAACAGCAGATAATTCAACCCGCGCTCTTCAAGCTCCCGGTTAATTCCCTCCAGCTTGTTCCCGAATTTTGTCAGTACTAGCTCCCGTAGCAGGTAGCGGGTCATCAGAAAGGCGATGGTGGCACCGATGGAGGCGGCGGTTACAGCATAGAGGGTGCCCAACCAGGGGCCGAAGACAGCGCCAGCCGAGAGTGACAGGATAGTGGCGCCGGGCAGGGCCAGCCCGGTCTGGATAATGTAGATCGCCATAAAGGCTGCCACCAGCAGCAGACCGTGTTCAACGTGATATTGCTGCAATAGTTGACGATTGGCCTTGAGACTCTCCAGGGTCAGAAATCGGCCCAGGTCAAGGTAGAAAAATAGCCCAACAGCTGACAGGCCGATCAGCAGCAGAAGGATTTTTTTGAGGTTCATTGGTTACTCCTGATCCGGTAGGGGGCAAACGGAATCTTCAGCAACTGCCAGAGCGATAGCCGGGTCGGGTCTCTGTATTCCCGAAGACCGATGGTCATACCGAGATGTCCATCACGGGGTTGTTCGCGGTAGGTGCCCAGCAGGCGGTCCCACCAGGG
>CAZYMK010000396.1:584-2888 GCA_964648885.1 uncultured Geobacter sp.
CCATGCTCGACATGATACTGCAGCAGCAGCTGACGGTTGGATTTGAGGCTCTCCAGGGTCAGAAACCGGCCCAGATCAAAGTAGAAAAACAGGCCAACGGCGGTCAGGCCGATCAGCAGCAGGATGATTTTTTTCAGGTTCATTGGTTTCTCCGGAAAAGAGGCATTATAAAAACGGCAACTTACTAACACAGAGCCACAGAGAGCACAGAGGAATCAAAGGCTTAAAAGCAAAAAACAAGATGTTTTTTAGGTGAATCAAAAAGCTGAGTTTATAAACTTTTAGATTTTTCTCTGTGACCTCTGTGTTTCAAATGGTTTTTGGGGTTCAAAAGGTATTCGTAATAGCCGCCAGATCCCCAACTCATTTTGATTACGGTATTCGTGCAATCCGATGGTCATACCGATATGTCCATCACGGGGCTGTTCACGGTAGGTGCCCAGCAGGCGATCCCACCAGGGTTGGCAGAAGCCGAAGTTACTGTCGGTTTCTTTGGGAATCACCGAGTGATGCACCCGGTGCATGTCCGGCGTGACCAGCACCAGCCGCAACCAGCGATCAACCGGTCCGGGAAGGGCCAGGTTGGCATGGTTGAACATTGAGGTGGCATTGAGGATGATCTCAAACAACAGCACGGTCAGCGGCGATATGCCGAACAGCAGCACTGCTGCCATCTTGATTAGCAGTGAGATGATAATCTCAAGCGGGTGAAAGCGGGTGCCGGTTGAAACATCCAGGTCAAGATCAGTGTGGTGCATCCGGTGCATACGCCACAGTAGCGGTATCCGGTGAAACAGGCGATGCTGCAGGTAGATGATCAGATCAAGAAGAATCAGACCTGCAATCAGTTCTACCCAGCCAGTCACACCAAGCAGGTTGAACAGCCCCCAGCCTTGGGACTGGGCAGTGGCTGCCAGTGACATCGGCACCACCGGAAACAACAGCCGTATCACCAGCGAATCAGCAATGATGATCCCGATATTGGCCTGCCAGCGTTGCGACTTTTTTACCATGAGCAGTCGTCTGGGCCAGACCGCTTCAGCCAGTGCCAGCAGGGCAAAGATTAACAGGAACGCCAGCAGACGCAGTGTATCCGGATTCGTCGGCAGCATCAGTTCCTCTGCCATTTCAACCAACCGGAAAGCAGTCTCTTTACAAAAGGTGTCAGGCGGGTACGGTTGTAGGTATCAGCCAGCTTCTTTATCACCTCTGCCTGGGTCGGGTAGGGGTGTATGGTTTTGGCAATGGCGCTCAAGCCAAGGTTGTTGGTAATAGCGAGCGAAAATTCGTTGATCATCTCGCCGGCATGACGGGCCACGATGGTGGCGCCAAGGATCCTGTCAGTACCCTTGCGCAGATGCACTCGGGCAAATCCTTCAATCTCGCCATCCAGAACAGCCCGGTCAACCTGTGACAGGGGAATGGTCAGGGTGGTTGCTTCGATCCCCTTTTCCTGCGCATCCCGTTCATACATCCCCACATGGGCGATCTCAGGGTCAGTATAGGTACACCAGGGGATCACCAGATCTGATACCTTCTGACGTCCCTTGAACAGGGCATTGGCCAGCAGGATGCGGGCCTGGGCATCAGCAGTGTGGGTGAACTTGTAGGGGGAGCAGATGTCGCCGGCAGCATAGATGTTGGGGTTGGACGTCTGCAGCCGGTCATTGACCGTGACGCCGTTGCGGTCAGAGCGGACACCGGCAGCCTCAAGCCCCAGCCCTTCGATATTTGGAGCCCGTCCCACTCCCACCAGAATCTCGTCGGCAACAATTTCAATCTGTTGACTGTCCCGTTCCAGAAGTATTACCCGGATGCTGCCTCGTTTCTCAACCCTGAGTATCGTTACTCCCAGCTGCAGATCAATACCCTCGTTGATCAGCCGGTTCTGCAGAATCTCGGCAGCATCGCGGTCTTCCCGGCCCAGGATGTGCGGCCCCAGTTCCACCAGAGTGACCCTGCTGCCAAAACGGTTAAAAGCCTGGGCCAGCTCACAGCCGATCGGCCCGGCACCGATTACTACCAGCCGTGGTGGCAGTTCGGTCAGGGAGAAGACCGTCTCATTCGTCAGGTAGCCTGTCTCAGCCAAGCCGGGGATCGGCGGTGCAGCAGCACGGGCGCCGGTACAGATGGCAGCTTTTTTGTAGTGCAGCCTTTTGCCCTCTACCTCCACGCAATCCTGTCCGGTGAATCTGCCTTCACCAATAAAAACATCTACGCCGAGTTCGTCGCGGAAACGACGGGCAGAATCATGATGGCTGATATCGGCCCGCAGTTTTCTCATCCGCTCCATGGCACTGCCAA
>CAZYMK010000397.1:0-2885 GCA_964648885.1 uncultured Geobacter sp.
CTCATGCACCGACAAGCTGACTTTTGGTAAAGATCGTCCGCAGCCAGTACCCCTCGGCCTCAATGTTCTCGCGACCGCCTTCTTCGCGGTCCACCAGGGCTACGATTCCCAGCACATCCAGCCCTTCTTCCTTGGCACGGTTGACCGCCTTCATGGAAGAACCGCCTGTGGTGACCACATCTTCAACGATGATGACTTTGGTGCCCGGCGGCAGGTTCTTGCGGCCTTCCAGCCACTGGCCGGTACCGTGACCCTTGGGCTCCTTGCGGATGATAAAGGCATGCATGGGCCTGCCATCATGCAGTGCAGCAATGGAGGTGGCAGTGGCGATCGGATCAGCGCCCAGGGTGATGCCGCCTACGGCCTGCACACCCTCAACATCCTTGATCGCCTCATAAAACAGCTTGCCAACCAGCCAGCCCCCTTCAGAATGCAGGGTGGTCTGTTTGCCGTCAAAATAGAAATCGCTCTGACGGCCGGAAGCCAGGGTTACCAGACGCTTTTCGTAGGACAGCTCCAGGATGATGCTTGTTAGTTTTTCGCGGTCGGTCATTGTTCTTCGTACTCCTCTCCTTCTATGAATAGACCCATTTGGGGTTTCTGGTTCGGCATTGGAAAGCTGATCGGGTAATCACCGGTAAAACAGGCGGTGCAGAAACCGGTTTCGGTAACACTGGTGGCGCTGATGAGTCCTTGCTCTGAAAGATAGCCAAGGGAGTCGGCAGTGATGTAGCGACGAATCTCCTCTAGGGTGTGCGAGGAAGAGATCAGCTCTTTACGATTGGGGGTGTCGATACCGTAAAAACAGGGGTAACTGGTGGGGGGGGAGGATATCCGCATATGGACCTCTTTGGCCCCGGCATTGCGCACCATCTTGACGATCTTGCGGGAGGTGGTGCCTCGCACGATGGAGTCGTCAATCACCACGACCCGCTTGCCCTGCAGCAGTTCACGCACCGGGTTGAGCTTGATCTTGACCCCGAAGTGGCGGATCGACTGTGCCGGCTCAATAAAGGTTCGGCCCACATAGTGGTTGCGGATCAGGCCCAGTTCAAACGGAATGCCGGACTGTTCGGCATAGCCCATGGCAGCCGGCACGCCGGAGTCAGGCACCGGGATGATGATGTCTGCCTCTATGCCGTGTTCACGGGCCAGTTGACGACCCAGTTCCTTGCGGACCTGATAGACATTTCTGCCGAAGATGGTGGAATCGGGGCGGGCAAAATAGACAAACTCAAAGATACAGGGTGTTGGTTCGATTTTTTTAAAGGGGAACAGTGACTGCATCTGGCCGTCTTTGGTGAAGACCAGCATCTCGCCCGGTTCAACCTCGCGAACAAATTTGGCCTCAATCAGATCCAGGGCACAGCTTTCAGAGGCCACCACCCAACTGTTGCCCAGCTTGCCCAGGCACAAGGGGCGAAAACCATGGGGATCGCGCACCGCGATCATACGTGTCTCGGTCAGGAACAGCAGGCAGTAGGCCCCTTTGATCCGTTTCAATGAATCAACGATCCGATCCACCAGCGAATTGGTTTTGGAAACCGCCAGCAGGTGGATGATGATTTCGGTGTCCATGGTGGTTTGAAAAATGGAGCCGTAGGCCTCCAGCTCAGCCTTGAGCAGACCGGCGTTGACCAGGTTGCCGTTGTGGGCCACGGCAATGGAACCACGGGAATAATCCACCATGATCGGCTGAACGTTCTTCTCTACCGAGGCACCGGCGGTGGAGTAGCGGACATGACCGATGGCCGCCCTGCCAGGCAGCTTCTCGAACACCTGCTGATTGCCGAAGACATCGGCCACCAGTCCCATCCGTTTGTGGGCATGCAGGCCGCAACCGTCGGAGGAGACGATGCCGCAGCTTTCCTGGCCACGGTGCTGCAGGGCGTAGAGCCCCAGGTAGGTCAGGTTGGCAGCTTCTTGGTGGCCGTAGATGCCGAATACACCGCATTCTTCTTCAGGGCGGGAGAGTTTCATAGATAAAGGCTCCGATAAAACAGATTATGCTTTCGTTCGTCCCTTCCAGGTATCTGGATGACGGTGCAGATGCATTATGGATACAATTAACAGATAATCAGTTCGATACTGATAGATAACCGCATAGGGAAAACGATGTGTCAGGCAGCGTCTGGTTCTTGCGGAAAGCGGATGCCATGCTTCTGGTGAATCCATTATCCTGTCAATGGTGCAATAGAACTCGTCGGCAAATTCGTAGCCCAGTCCAGGACACTCTTTGTTGTAATAATCAACTCCAGCCTCAAGTTCAAGCTGAGCTTCAGTCAGAATACGAAGTCTCATCTGTTATTGATCCGCGCCCTTGATTCGGAAAGTGATAGTGCCTCAGCCTTTCCTGCATCGTATGCATCTATGCGGTTTTCGGCCACAATAGACCATGCTGTATCAACAGCTGTTCGGTTTTGCAGGTCAAAACTGGCAAGCAATCTTTCAATAAGACCAGCCCGTTCCAGCGGCGGCAGAGCCAGCGCCTCTTCTACAATAGAGTGAGAAAGAGGAGACATAAAAAACCTCCAAGACACTTAAATAAGATGCTTTTTAACAAAGTCGGCAGCATTTTTGTACAGGATCAGGCCGTCGCCTGCCTCCGGCAACTGCTCGCGGGTCCAGCGGGGATGCTGGGTGTAATGCACAAAGGCCTCAGGGTGGGGCATCAGGCCAAACAGGCGACCGGTGGGGTCACACAGACCGGCAATGGCGTTGGTGGAGCCGTTGGGGTTGGCCGGAAATGCCATGGTCGGTTCAGCATAGTCGGCCTCAGTGTACTTGAGTACTGCCAGGTGACCAGCCTCAATCCGCTCCAGGGTTGCAGGGGTGTCGGTCAGGAACTTCCCCTCGCCGTGACGTACCGGCAGGTAGATCCCCTT
>CAZYMK010000398.1:0-2879 GCA_964648885.1 uncultured Geobacter sp.
AAGACAATCAGGAAGCCATGTGTCTGGTCGACCAGGATATTGATTCCGGTGATGTACTGGAGATACCGGTTAACTGGTGTCTGATTCTGGTAAAGGAGGATGACGGAAGGCTACGGGTCTTGCTGGAGGCCAAGAGCCACCCGTTCCACGGTGAGGAGTTCATCGATACGAACCATGATCTCTACCGTGGGCGACATTTTTATCTGCTACGCAGCCGACAGGCCTGTTTTAACTTCATGGCGATTATCTGTCTTGACTATCTGTACCGTGATCTGTACCGCTCCAACATCAAGCAGATTATTGATCATGCCAATCAGCTCTATTTTAGTACCCGTCAGGGACTGGACGCGCTGTTTGTGATCCAGTGCAGCCCCAAGCCGGAGCACCGGGCTTACCGTGATGTAGTCAGCGGTTTTTATGGAGAGTATCTTGAGGATACCCCAGGGGTTCGGGAGACCGTCACGATCTTCGGCAATGCCTCGGATGAGACCATGCTGGAGGGTGTGCGCCAGGCAGCCGGATTTGGTCATGCTGCTGTTGTGATCAACCGTCATCACCGGCTTGAACAGGTTGTGTCTGATGAGTTTGTTACCGATGATTTTGGTGGGTCTCCGGTCTGTCGTCTGCGTTTTGGACGGGGAACTCGCCTATTGTATTTCAATCTGCCGTTACACCATGAGATTGACCCGCGCAGTTCGCGAGTGCCACTCAAGGTACATGCTATTATGCAGCGTAGTGCTGGGGGGCGCTGGGAAAAGGTGCCGACAACAGCCTTTCATGGCGGTATCTAACAACGGAACAAGGAGAGTTTCAGATGTCTCAGGACAAGTTGTGGGGTGGGCGGTTCACCCAGCCCACTGATAAATTTGTGGAAGAGTTTACTGCCTCGATTGATTTTGACAAGCGGCTGTACCACCAGGATATTCGCGGCTCGGTAGCCCATGCCCGGATGCTGGGACGTCAGGGTATCATTCCCCTGGAGGATGTGGATAAGATCGTCCATGGCTTGGTGGATATCCTGCAGCAGATTGAGGCGGGTAAATTCGATTTTTCGGTGGGGCTGGAAGATATCCATATGAACATTGAGGCTCGCCTGTCGCAGAAGATCGGAGAGGCCGGAAAAAGATTGCACACCGGTCGGTCCCGTAACGACCAGGTGGCCTTGGATATTCGTCTGTACCTGCGGGACGAGATCGTTGAGGTAGTGGCCTATCTGGATATGCTGATTGATGCACTGCTGGAGCAGGCTGAGAACAATATTGAAGTGGTCATGCCCGGTTTTACCCACCTGCAATCTGCACAGCCGATTCTGTTTTCACATCACATGCTGGCATATATTGAGATGTTCAAGCGGGATAAGGGGAGGATGGAGGATTGCCTCAAGCGGGTTAATGTGTTGCCGTTGGGGGCCGGTGCCCTGGCCGGTACCACCTTTCCGATTGACCGTGAGTATGTGGCGGAACAGCTGGATTTCCCGGCGGTAACCCGCAATTCGCTGGACTCGGTCTCTGATCGTGACTTTGCCATTGAGTTCATCGCTGCCTCATCAATCCTGATGATGCACCTGTCTCGTTTTTCCGAGGAACTGATTATCTGGTCCACCAGCGCCTTCCGGTTTATTGATCTGTCAGACGGCTTCTGTACCGGCTCCTCGATTATGCCGCAAAAAAAGAATCCGGATGTGCCGGAGTTGGTAAGGGGCAAAACCGGACGCGTCTACGGCAATCTGATGGCTTTGTTGACCGTGATGAAGGCCTTGCCCTTGGCTTACAACAAAGATATGCAGGAGGACAAGGAGCCGCTCTTTGACACCATTGACACCGTCAAAGGTTCACTCAAGATCTTTGCCGATATGATTCGCGAGCTGCGGGTTAATGCCGTAGCCATGGAGCGGTCGGCTGGGCAGGGGTTCTCAACGGCAACCGATGTGGCTGATTATCTGGTGCGCAAGGGGCTGCCGTTCCGCGATGCCCACGAGGCGGTCGGCAAGGCAGTGGCTTATTGTGTGGAGAATGAGATGAATCTTGAACAGCTATCACTGGCCGAGTGGCAGTTATTTTCTTCACGTTTTGAGGAGGACATCTTTGCATCCATTACGGTTGAGGCAAGCGTGAATGCCCGCAATGTGATCGGCGGCACTGCCCGCAACCGGGTTGAAGATGAAATCAAGCGATGTCGTGAAGGGAAGTAAGATGCAGATTCGTCTGTCCGGTTTGGTGTTTTGCACTGCGTCACTTCTTTTTACCGGCTGTGGCAAAAAGGGGCCGCTGATCTACCCGGACCTGCTGGTTGCACAAGCGCCTGGCCAGGTGCAGGTGGAACAAGCGGATAGAGCACTGCGGATAACGTTTGTCCTTCCTGAAAAGGACCAGGCGGGACGCCCGCTCAATAACCTTGAGTCAGTACGTATTGGGCGTAGAGTGTGTGCTGAGTCCGATTGTAAAGGGTGCCTTGAGCCTTATCAGGAGATTCAGCGGATCGATCTGGCTTTTCCTGAGCCGGCAGAGCGATCAGGCAACCGTGTCAGCTGGACTGATACCGGGGTCAGACCGGGAGAGGTGGTGCAGTACCGGCTGGTCTCTGAGCAGAAGGGAGGGGTGAAAGGTGGGGTAGCTCAGACAGTACCGGCACGCCTCACAGCTGCCGTACAGCCTCCTGTCTGTTCGGGCAAGGCAGTCTTTGGCGGCACGTTTCAGATGAGCTGTCGTGCTGACGACTCCGGTGCAGGACGACTGCTGGGATACCTGCTGTACCGCGCTGAAGGAAGTGGTCCGATGGTTTTCTTAACACTCCTGGAGCCAGGCAGTGGGGGTTACACAGACCAGGCCGTTGTTCACGGGAGCGTCTACCGGTATGCAGCCAAACAACAGATCAGGCGG
>CAZYMK010000399.1:0-2859 GCA_964648885.1 uncultured Geobacter sp.
TTTGACAAAGCAATAGCCGTAGCTATTGGTGAGGAAAACGGGCGGAAAGATGCCGGAAAACATCCGGCAGGGCTCGTGCAGGCGCTCTGCGCCGCCTAATGGAATATCTGGGTTTATTTCGTGTACCCCACCTGCACCGCTGTCGGCTGCAGCAGGGCGGCCAGGTCGGTTGGGGCCATCCCCACCAGGTAGCCCCGCTTGCCGCCGTTGATGTAGATCCGCTCCAGTTCAAGGATGCTCTGCTCGATGTAGACCGGCAGCTGCTTTCTGGTGCCGAAGGGGGAGGTGCCGCCGGTCAGGTAGCCGGTATGTTTTTGCGCCGCTTCAGGGCGACAGGGTTCGACGCTGCGGGCGCCAATCTGGCGGGCCAGCTCTTTGGTGGAGACCTGCAGATCGCCGTGCATCAGCACCAGCAGCGGCTCTTTCCGGTCATCCTCCATCACCAGGGTCTTGATCACGCAATGCTCATCAACCCCCAGCTCACGGGAGGAGACCGCAGTACCGCCCTTTTCCTCATAGGCATAGGGATGATCCGTAAAACTGATCCCTGCTGCACGCAGGGCCCGTACTGCCGGAGTCACCGGCGTTTTGTCCTTTGCCATTGCACTGTCCTCAACAGATTCGGGGCAACTGCTCCCCTGCCAGCATCTCAACAATCCGCATCCCGCCAATTGCCGTCCGCATCCGCACCCGGCCCGGCTCGCCATCCTCCACCGTGCCGATAATGGCTGCCTGCGCGCCCAGCGGATGCTGCTGCATCGCCTCCAGCAGCGGCTCGGCAACTTCAGGTGCCACCACTGCCAGCAGTTTGCCTTCATTGGCCACATAAAACGGGTCAAGCCCCAGGATGTCGCAGACCGCCCGCACCTGGGGGGCAACCGGCACCTGCTGTTCGTCCAGCTGGATCATGACACCGGACTGCTGTGCGATTTCTTTAAGAGTGGTGGCCACACCGCCACGGGTAGGATCCCGCAGCACCCGCACCCCTGATCCGGCAGAGGCAAGCATCTGCTCAACCAACCCCCACAACGCGGCAGAGTCGCTGCATAGCCCGGCTACCGGCAGCCCTTCGCGGGCCGCCATCACCGCAATGCCGTGATCACCCATGCTGCCGGAAAGGATGATCCTGTCACCGGGGCGGGCGTTGGCACCATGTATGGAGAGGTCATGCTCCAGTACCCCCACCCCTGAGGTGGTGATGAATATTTTATCCGCCTTGCCACGGGGCACAACCTTGGTATCGCCGGTCACAATCCGCACCTGGGCGCTGTCTGCAGCCTGACGCATGTCGGTCAGGATCTCGGCCAGCAGACTGCGGCTGAATCCCTCTTCTATGATCAGGGCACAGGAAAGCCACAGGGGACGGGCACCCATCATGGCCAGATCGTTGACCGTGCCATGTACGGCCAGCGAACCGATGCTACCACCCGGAAACAGCGGCGGGTCCACCACATAGCCATCGGTGGTAAAGGCCAGCCGGGTACTACCAGCGGCCAACAGAGCCGCATCATTCTGCTCGTTCGGACCACGGCCGGAGAGGGTGGCAACAATCAGTTCGTCAAGCAGCCGGTGCGAAAGGGAACCCCCGCTCCCGTGGCCCAGCAGGATCAGATCATCGGTCTTCATAGGCATGGCGATTCTCCCTTGAAAGACCGAAACCTAGCACCAATCACCCCTGCTTGTCATCATCCGGGATCACGAAAGCAGGTTTTCTGTTTCCAACCCGTTGGCAATCGTGATAAAAAAGTCAACTTCTCATTACCTTCAAGGAGTCTGTGACCTATGGCTGATTATTGCCCGATGACCTCCCTGCCGCCTGTTGCCGACTACAAGGCCGGCGATGTACTGGTGCTGATCGGTGAACTGTTTGGCCGCGGCTACGCCAACGGCCTGCTGGAAGAGGCAACCAGGCTGGGCATGACCGTGATCGGCACCACTGTCGGACGGCGCGACAGCGACGGCACCCTGCGCTCGCTGACACCGGAAGAACTGGCCGAGGCCGAATCTGTTTTGGGTGGCCGGATCATCAACCTGCCGCTGGAAGCCGGTTTTGATATGGAGACCCCGGGCGGCGCCCCTTCAGTTGCTGATCGTCTGAAAAAAGCCCGGCCGGACGACTGGGAGCAGGTCAGCTTTGAGCCGGACTTTATCGAGCAGGCCCGGGCTGCCGGGCAGGCCCGTTTCTGCACCAACCTGCGCTTGGTACTGGCAGAACTGGAGCAGCTGGTTCCAGCCTCTGCCAATCTGGTGCTGGCCCATACCATGGCCGGCGGCATCCCCCGCGCCCGATTCTTCATGCCGCTGTTAAACCGTGTCTTCAAGGGAAGCGGCGACAAGTTCCTGGCCTCCGAGCCGTTCTGGAACAGCGAGGTGGGACGGCTGTGTGATGTCAGCTTCAACGAAGTGACCGCCGACACCTTCGGTTATCTGATCGAGGCATCTGCCCCGTTGCGTCAGCGACAGGAGCAGGCCGGGGCACGGGTGGCCTACACCGCCTACGGCTACCACGGTACTGCCGTACTGGTGAACGGCACGCACCACTGGCAGTCCTACACCCCCTACCTGCAGGGCTACGCCAAGATCAGGCTTGAAGACCATGCGGTTACGGCCCGTGCACAGGGCATCAACGCCACCGTCTTCAACTGCCCGGAGATACTGACCAACTCCAGCGCCCTGTTTTTGGGGGTGGAGCTGTCACTCTACCCGCTGCTGACCTCCCTGCAACAGACTGCCGGAAACCGGGCTCAGCCGCTTGTTGACCGGTGTGCTGCCCTGCTGGCCGATGGCTGCAGCCTGGATGCACTGCTGCAGACCGCCGGTGCGTACCTGGGTGCCCCGTTGATCACCGAGGCGTTGGCC
>CAZYMK010000400.1:0-2825 GCA_964648885.1 uncultured Geobacter sp.
TTGAAGAACAGCCGGACGGCAGCGTCAGCATCGGCGCCGGAGTCTGTTTCAGTACAATCACCAGCAGCCCGTTCCTGCAACAACGTTATCCGCTGCTGACCCAGGCTGCGTCAACGGTCGGTGGTCCGGCTATCCGCACCATGGCCAGCATCGGCGGTAATATCGTGACCGCCTCACCAGCGGCTGATTCCCTGCCGGCGCTCTATCTGCTGGATGCACGGCTTGAGCTGTGCTCTGCAGCAGGCCGGCGCACCGTGGCGATTGATGAATTCATTGTCGGTCCGCGCAGGACCATGCTGCAAACCGGGGAGATAATCAGCCGGATTATCCTGCCTCCAGCAATAAATTGGAACCTGCAGCGTTTTGAAAAGGTGGGGCGGCGCAAGTCCCTGGCCATTGCCGTGGCCTCACTGGCAGCACTGCTGCGGTTGGCTGATGACGGCAGCGTTACTGAGGCCCGCTTTGCCTGGGGCAGTGTCGGGCCAACTATCGTGCGTTGTCCTGGGGCTGAAAGGGTCCTGCTTGGTAAGCCGTTGTCTGAAGCAACTCTGCAGACAGCCGCAGTTCTGGTGCAGCAGGCGGTGCAGCCAATTGACGATATCCGTGCCACTGCCGAGTATCGCCGTACCGTGGCCGGTAATCTGTTGTTGCGACTGCTTGATCCATGACCACCTCTTTGTTTTCACGTCCTTTCCTGCTGCTGTTGACCCAGTTTTTGGCGGTCTCCACGGTGGTGGCCCTGTTCTTCCCCCTGCAGGAATATCTGCAGCATCTGGGGGTAGCTGACTCTTCAATCGGCTTTATTCTGGGTGCTGATGCCCTGGCCGCCCTGGTGGTGCAGGCGTTGATAACCCCCTTTGTAACCGCCCGCACTGCCCGGCGCTGGTTACTGGGCGGGGCGTTGTTGTTGGGACTGGCCCTGTTGCTGGAAGGCAGTGTAACGTCTGCGGCCTTGTTTACGGCTGCCCGACTGCTGCAGGGGGCCGGTTTCATCTGTGTGGTGGCTGGCCTGATGCCGCTATTTGTCCTGTGTATCCCCCGCGACATGAGCGGCAGGGCCTTTGGCTGGATTTCCCTTGTCCGTTTGGCCCCATACGCAGCGGTGCCGCCGTTGTTTGATCTGTTGCAGGTCAGCCCTGCCGCGCTCGGAACGGTGCTGCAGTGGAGTTCGCTGCTGGCCCTTGCCATAGTCGGCCTGCTCTGGCTGTTGCCTGTTTTTGAGCAGGAACGGCTGCCTGCTCCAAGCGCTTCTTTTGAGGGTATGCGTCGGAGTCTGACCAATCCGGCTGTTTTACTCCTGCTTGGGGCCACCATGCTGCTCTATGCCGGGTATGCCGCCACCTTTTTCTTTTTAAAAGGGTTTGTACAGCATACTGGTCTGCACAGTGGCGGTGTTTTTTTTACCCTGGCCACCCTGGTGATGATGGTGGTCCGTTTGGCAGGCGGATCCTGGTTTGACCGCTACGACAAACGGCACCAGAACAGCGCCTCACTCCTGTTGGCTGCCGTTGCAACGGCAGCACTGCCCTGGATCACTACCGATGGGGCACTGCTGACCCTGGCGGTCCTGTGCGGTCTTGGCTGGGGCGTGGCCATGCCTCTATTGAATGCGCTGCTGTTTGATCGTTCCCCTCCTGAACTACGAGGGTTGAACCAGAACCTCTCGCTGATCATGTTGCAGGCCGGTTTCTTTATCGGTCCCTGGGCTGGTGGTGCCCTGCTTGCCGGTGGCGGGTATGGCCTGCTGTTTACAGGGAGTTCCAGCCTGCTGCTGCTGGCAGCGCTGGCCTGCCTGCTGGTGCAAAAAAGCGATGCCTGACCGGGTTGCCCTGATACGACAGATAGCAGAGCAACTGCAGGCGGCACCGTTGCGGCTGGCTCTGGTGGTGGCCCGTCACGGCTCTGCCCCCTGCGTGGTGGGTGATCTGCTGCTGCTGGATCAGACAGGGCAGGTGCGTGGCACGGTGGGTGGCGGCAGGCTTGAGCAGGAGGTACTGGACAACCTGCAGTGCCTCCTGCCGGATGGTGGGGGGAGCTTGCGGCACTTTAATCTGGTGCCGGAGCAGGACGGCATGCCCTGCGGCGGTGCCGTCACGGTCCTGCTGGCCAGACTGCAACCAGCGCTCCAGCCGTACTTTGCATCCGTATATCGCTGTCTGCAGCAGGGTATGACTGTCAAACTGAGGATTGCGGTGGATGTTACAGGACAGGTGGACTGGCTGAAAGCAGATAAGAGCGCTGCAGAAGGACAGCTGTTTGAGATACCGGTTGCTCCGACCCCGGAGTTGCTGATCTTTGGAGCCGGGCATATTACTCAGGCTCTGGCCCCCATGGCACAGGTGGCCGGTTTTACGGTCACCGTGCTGGATGACCGGGCTGACTATCTGACGGCCCATCCCTTTGCAGCGGGAATTGAGGTGGTGTGCCTGGAACGCTTTGAAAAAGTCTTTTCAGGCAGGGAGGCCGGTGTAAACAGTTTTCTGGTGATCGCCACCTATGATCATGACCATGACCGGACCGTGCTGGAACAGACATTGGCAACCGGAGCTATTTATATCGGCATGGTGGGCAGCAGGCGCAAACGGGAAGAGCTGTTTGGGCACCTACGCCAGGCAGGATGCAGCGAAACCAACCTGGCACGGGTACACTGTCCGGTGGGGTTGGCTATTGGGGCCGAGTCACCGGCAGAGATCGCGGTCAGCATCCTGGCTCAGATGATATCAGTGCGGCGAGGCAGGGGATGATTACCGCTGCCGTCATCCTGGCAGCCGGGTTCTCCAGCCGGATGGGGCAGGACAAGGCGCTGCTGGAGCTGAGTGGCATGG
>CAZYMK010000401.1:0-2823 GCA_964648885.1 uncultured Geobacter sp.
TATCTTTCATACACTACCCGATATCCTCGACATGCTGATCGTCTGCGTTGAGGCCGGGATGGGGCTTGATGCCGCCCTGATCAAGGCCACCAACCAGCCGCAGTTTAACGGTAATCCGCTGGCAGAGGAGTTCAGAACTACATGGCTGGAGATACGGGCAGGAAAACCTAACTCAGAGGCGCTGCGGGATATGGCAAGGCGCACCATGGTGGAAGATGTAAGCGCGCTGGCCACCATGTTGATACAGACCGAGCGGTTCGGGACCAGTCTGACCCAGGCCTTGCGGGTTCATTCTGAGAGCCTGCGCACCAAGCGTTGTCAGAACGCAGAGGAGGTGGCGGCCAGAACCGCCATCAAGATGCTGTTTCCAATCGTATTTTTTATGTTTCCGGCGCTGTTTGTGGTCTTGATCGGGCCGGCGCTGCTGAGGTTGAAACAGTTTTTTTTGTAGCCCGGAAGGGGGTGAGACCATGAATATCGACTTTAACAGTATCGTGCTGATGATAATTGCAACAGAACTGGCATTGATTTATGTGAAACTTGGAAAGAAGTGATTTTCAGGCTTAAAACCCCTCCAAACCTCCCCTTGACAGGGGAGGCTTAAAGACCTCCCCCCTGACAAGGGGGGATGGAGGGGGGTTGTCTTTAGTTCGCCAAAGCAAAGGAATGAACGTGAGGGCTGTTTTGGTTTCATCCGATAAGGAACTGGCCGCCCGGATCACCGTGGCTGACTCGTTTTTTTCCCGCCTCAAAGGGCTGCTTGGCACCAGCTCCCTGCCCCGTGGTGAGGGGCTTTGGCTTGTCCCCTGCAAGGCAGTGCATACCTTCGGGATGCGGTTTCCGATTGACCTTCTTTTTCTGGATTGTGAACATCGGGTGGTCTCTTCGATTATCTGGCTTGTTCCGAACAGAATCACGGCATTTTACCGTGGCGCAGCGTCAGTGCTGGAACTTTCGGCAGGCTCCCTTGACGGAATATCACCAGTCATTGGCGAGCAGGTACTTTTTCTATGAGCAGATTCCCCCGCTACCTGATACCTTCCCTTGCCGATCTGCTCTTTGTGACGGTACTGCTTTACCTGTCGTTCGTGCCGGACAGAGGACTGCTGGGGGATGGTGACACCGGCTACCATATCCGGGCGGGGGAGTACATACTTGACACCCTTACCCTGCCTTTGAGCGATCCCTATTCATTCATAACCCCTGCACTGCCCTGGATGGTCCATGAGTGGCTCTCCGAAGTGATTATGGCCATTGCACACCGCCTGTCAGGGCTTTCGGGGGTGGTGGTTCTGTATGCCATCATCCTGGCTGCCACCTTTTACGCCGTTACAAGGATACTTAAAGCCAGGGGGAATAGCGCTCTCTACGCTGCTGCGGCAACTGTGCTGATTATGGCCGCAACGATGGTTCACTGGCTTGCAAGACCGCACCTGTTTTCATTTCTGATTATTGTTCTCTGGCTGCATATTCTTGACAGCCATGAACAGCGCAACCAGAACCGGCTCTGGCTGCTCCCGCTGCTGATGCTGTTCTGGGTCAACCTGCATGGCGGGTATATAGTCGGCTTTGTCCTGCTCTGCATCTATCTGGCCGGAAACCTTGCCCTGGCTTTCACCGATACAGAGACATGGCGCAGTGACGGTATGCAAAGGGCCAAAAGCTACGGATTATCACTGGCTCTCTGCATCGGTACTGCATTGCTGAACCCGTTCGGCTGGAAGAGTTTTGTTTTCCCGTTCAGGCTGATCTTTGACAGCTACCTGATGGATCATACCCTTGAATTCTTTTCACCCAATTTCCATGAACAGCCGATCTTCAAGGCCCTGCTGCTATTGCTTATTCTTATCCTCGCCCTGTCAAGGAAGCGGCCTACCCTGATTCAGATCGGCCTGGTACTGTTCTTTACCAACATGGCGCTCAGCTCCATCCGCTATGTACCGCTTTTTGCCCTTGTTGTCCTGCCGATTATGCTGGAAAATCTGCAGTTTCCCCCTGCTACCCGCTTCCCGCGCATCCGGGAGTTTTTCCGCAAACGGATAGAAACCGTTGCTACCATGGACGGCATGGCTCATGGTTTTTTCTGGCCATCCGCTGCCCTACTGCTGGTCATAATCCAACTGCATAACGGAGCAATCGCGCATGATTTTGATCCAAAAATCAAGGCGGTTGCTGCGGTCAATTTTATAAAACAGGAGCAGATTCCGGGCAGGATGTTCAATAGTGACGAGATAGGAGACCTGATCATCTATGCAGCCCATAAACAGTACAAGGTGTTTATGGATGGACGGCTGGATATGTACGGGGCAGGGCAGATCAGGGACCACTACAAAATAACCAGGTTCAATCAGGGCTGGGAAGCTCTCCTGCAACGCTACGGCATCACCTGGATCATCTACGATACCGATTCAGAGTTTACCCGGATGCTTGCCAGCCGTCAGGAGTGGAGGCTGATCTACTCTGACCGGGTGGCGAGCATATTTCTAGCAAATACGAGCAGATACACTGACCTTATTGCCCGACATCCGGGAGTGCAGCTTGCCGTACCAAATAGTGATGCTTCGCACGGCATTACATTGCGCTTTTGACTTCAATCTGTGATCATCGTTCCCACGCTCCTGCGTGGGAACGCAAGCCACGGGACGCTCCACCGTTCCGTTTGTTACTACGTTAAAACTGCATCGAAGTTAAAATCCCGCACACGCAGCTGCAAGCACTCAAACTTTTAACTTCCATCAATGTTTTGGGTACCCAACCCCTTTCATTCTGTCGGGTGTATTTTTTCATCAGTTCTGAAAGCAATAGCCTGTTTGATGATCGTTT
>CAZYMK010000402.1:0-2813 GCA_964648885.1 uncultured Geobacter sp.
ATGGCAAGAGTCCTTCAGTCAGTTCAAGTATGGCTTCAGCCTTGTTAAAGGTGTAGAGATGCACCCCCTGTACTCCGGCAGCCAGCAGTTCTTCGGCTTGTCGGCGGGCGTATGCTACCCCCACCTTGCGTACTTCGGCTGCACCGCCACGTTGGTCAGCTTCTTCCAATGCAGCCATGAAATCTGGCGGGATATAGGCGCCGGAGAGCTGTTTGATCCGCTCGATCATCTTCAGGTTCAGCACCGGCAGGATGCCGGGAATGATCAGCTTGGTGATACCCCGTTCTTGAGCACGCTTCACAAAATCAAAGTAGATCTGGTTGTCAAAAAACAGCTGGGTCACGGCAAAGTCACCCCCCAGATCCATCTTCAGTTTCAGGTAGCCCAGATCAGCCTCAGGGCTGATAGCTTCAGGGTGGGTTTCCGGGTAGGCTGCCACTGCAATACCCATTTCAGGGTGGGACTGCCCTACAAAGGAGACCAGATCAGAGGCAAAGTGGAAGGGTGACTCGGTCAGCTGCTCCACCGGTGTTTCCAGAGGAGGGTCACCACGCAGGGCCAGGATGTTTTGAATACCGGCCTTTGACAGGTCATCCAGAAAGCGATTCAGACGGTCTGCCTGGGCACCCACGCAGGTCAGGTGAGCCATGGTCTCCAGCCCCAACTGCTGCTGCATGGTGGTCACAATCTCAAGGGTTGCATCCTGATTGCTGCCGCCAGCGCCGTAGGTGACCGAGGCAAAGAGCGGGTTGAGACTGGCAAGACGCTCTACCACCTTGAAAAAAGCGGGCCAGTCGTGACGCTCTTTGGGGGGAAAGTATTCTACCGAGACAAAACGGCAACCGGTTGCAAGTCTGTCAGCTATCTTCATAGTGCGGTTTCCTTACCCAAGCTTGAAATATAAGTGGTGTACTATAGCAGTCCTGTGCTGAGCGCGCCACAAAAACTAGGTGCATAAACCAGCTTTATATTGACGGAATGCCCCTGAAACACTATAAAAAACGATTCTATGAACCAGAAAAAACTCTACATAGAGACAGTAGGCTGTCAGATGAATGTCAACGATTCTGAGCGGATTGTGACCATGCTGCAGCCATTGGGCTATACCCAGACCAGTCGCAGGCATGAGGCCACTCTGATTCTGTTCAATACCTGCACGGTACGGGCCGGGGCAGAGGAGTGTCTGCTGCAGAATATTGCCAACCTCAAGAACCTGAAGAAGAAACGGCCTGGTGTATTAATTGGCGTGGCCGGTTGTGTTGCCCAGCAGATGGGGGAAGAGCTGCTGCAGAAGTATCCCTGGGTGGATCTGGTGTTTGGCACCCACAACCTGCATCTGGTGCCTGAGATGGTAAAGGATGCTGAAGCTGGCAGGCGCAGGGCCGAGACTGATTTTCTGGACAGCAGCGAACGGCTTGACCTGTTTCCGCCCATTGAAGGACGTAAACGGGTTTCCGCTTTTGTCACCGTGATGCAGGGCTGCGATAACTTTTGCTCTTACTGCATTGTCCCCTATGTACGGGGCAGGGAGATCAGCCGCCGCTTTATGGAGGTGGTTAATGAGGTGTTTGACCTGGCATCACAGGGGGTGCGTGAGATTGTGCTGCTGGGGCAGAACGTCAACTCCTACGGTTTGAGAGGAGAGGGGCAGCCGCCTTTTGCAGAACTTGTCAGGGCTGTTGCTGCTGTGCCGGGGATTGAACGGATCAGGTTTGTGACCTCCCACCCCAAGGATATGTCTGACGACCTGATTGCCTGCTTTGCTGATTTAGCCAAGCTGTGCGGCTCCCTGCACCTGCCGGCCCAGGCCGGCAACAACCGGATCTTGCAGGCCATGAACCGCGGCTACAGTCGTGAGCACTACCTGGAAACCATTGCCAAGCTGCGTCAGGCAAGGCCGGATATCAAGATTACCGGTGATATGATTGTCGGGTTTCCCGGTGAGGCAGAGCCAGAGTTTGAAGAAACTCTCTCGCTTATGGAAGAAGTACGCTATTTTGACCTGTTTTCCTTTGTCTATTCACCCCGGCCCGGCACCAAGGCTGCTGAGCTGAGTGATGATCTGGCCAAAGAGGTTAAGCTGGCCCGGCTGGATCGGTTGCAGAAGCTGCAGGCAGTTCACTCCCGTATTCACAATGAGGCATACGTGGGTTCGACCCAGCAGGTGCTGGTGGAAGGTCTGGCCAAGCGTCATGGGCAGGTCAGTGGCCGCTGTGACAGCGGACGGATCGTTAATCTGGCAGGCTCACCAGCCCTGATCGGCAAACTGGTGGATGTGAAGGTTCTGGAAGGATATGCCAACTCCCTGTTGGGGGAGCTGACGGAACCAATGCGGTCAGGGCACTGATGCATGAGTAATGCAGACCGTAACGACCCCATACTTGTTTCTGATTATCGGCAGCTTACGCGGGATTGGGCCCAGTCGGTGCTGCAGCTGCATGACGCAGACGCAACGGTTCAGTCTGTAGCGGTGATTAACCTGCATATTGGCACAACCACCCGGATTCGGCTAGCTGTTGAGCACAACAGCCCTGCGATTGCCCGACACTGGTTTGTGAAGTTGCCGTCACGGGACTGGAAGGCGCGGATAATAACCGCATTGCCGCGCCTGCTCCAGACCGAGGTGCGTTTTTATCAGCACCTGGCAGCACAGGTGCCGATGCATATCCCGACCTGTCTGGCAGCAAAGAACAGGTGGGGACGAGGTGCGATTCTGGTTCTTGCCGATCTGACTGAGCAGGGCGGTAGTGTTGGTACAGCCGCTGATACCCTGGATGTCCCACAGGCATATAAGGCTGTTGCGCAACTGGCAC
>CAZYMK010000403.1:0-2803 GCA_964648885.1 uncultured Geobacter sp.
CCAACCCGGTACATGCCTGCATCAACGTCTGTTCCAGCTGGTTTATAGGTGGGGAACTTGAGGTAGCTCCAGCTTTTACTCTCTTCGCTGATAAACTCGTCGTAGCGGGACGGATCAGTATCACCGGCCAGATTAACGCCGTTGCTGTCAATGAAACGAAGCAGGCCGTCGTATTGCTCCAAGCCGCCGTCCGGCGTCACCAACCCCAGGAACAGACTGGGGAAGTTACCGTAGCAGGTGGTTTCTTCCTGCAGGCGTTGCAGGGCCTCGTAGCCCAATGCCAATGCCTTTTGGGCGGTTGTCAGGGCCTCAGGCAACCGGGCTGCAATCCAGTCACGCTTATCAACGGAGAGCGGTTCCCGTACCCCGCCTGAGACTGCCCAGGCCGGATGTACCGAGCGATCTCCCAGCAGCCGGATGGTTTCCTGCCCGAACTGCCGCAGCCGGATCCCCTCTTTGGCCAGTTCCGGTAACGCCTCGATCAGACCGACCAGGTTCCGCTTGGCCGGATCACTCTCCATCCCCAGCAGCAGATCAGGGCCGGAGAGCAGGAAGAAACTTAAGGCATGGCTCTGCACCAGCTGAGCGTAGTGCATCAACCGCCGCAGCTTCTCCGCCGCAGGGGGAATCTTGACCCCTTTCAGGGCATCCCCGGCCTTGGCCGACGCCAGTGCATGGCTGACCGGGCAGATACCGCAGATCCGCTCGGTAATGGAGGGCATCTCACGGTAACTGCGCCCCAGGCAAAACTTCTCAAACCCGCGAAACTCAGTGACGTGAAAACGGGCATCGGCCACCTCTCCGGCGTCATTCAGCTGGATGGTGATCTTGGCGTGCCCTTCAATCCGGGTGACCGGAGCTATGGTAATGGTCTTTGACATGGTTTGTTTACCCGAATGTTCTTTGATCTTCGTTCAGCTGTACCGGTCTACCTTCCATGATGGCCGTAATAGCCGCCAGTATCCGCTCCGGCTCAGGCGGACAGCCGGGTATAAAGGCATCCACCTCAACGACCTGATGCAGCGGCAGCACCCGCGGCAGCAGTTCCGGCAGTACTGCGCCACCATCGTCATCACTGCGGGGAATACTGCCGGGTCCGGCCTGGTACACAGCCGTCAGCAGGTCATCTACACTGAAAAAATTGCGTAAACTGGTTACATTGCCGGTAATGGCGCAATCACCAAAACTGATCAGCAGTTTTGAATTGTTACGCATCTCCTGCAGCAGCTCCAGGTTTTCCATGTTGGCCACTGCCCCTTCGATCAGGGCAACATCAACATGCTCAGGAAATTGTTTGGCATCCACCAGCGGCCCGTAGACCAGTTCAAGGGAATCAGCCAGAGCGACAAGCTGTTCACCCAGATCCAGAAAACTCATGTGGCAGCCGGAGCAGCCCCCCAGCCAGGCCGTAGCCAGACGAATTTTACTCATGCCGGCCTCCTTTGGGCTGCCAGACGACGCCGTTCAAGGATCCGGTTCAGGAAGCCGCGTTCCTTGATCATCTCTCCCACGGTGGCCCCCTTTCTGAACAGGGCGCCAGTGGGACAAAGCTGGACACACTTGCCGCAGTCGGTGCAACTGGTACTGCCCCCCCAGGGGCGGTCCAGGTCAGCCACGATCCGGCTGGTGGAGCCACGACCACGCACATCCCAGGTGTGGGCCCCCTCCACCGCATCACAGACCCGCACACACCGTAAACAGAGTACACACCGGTTGTGATCAAGGGCAAACCGTTCGCGGCTGGCATCCATCGGCAGTTGCTGGTGCAAATAGTCAAAGCGGACATGATCGATTCCCAGCCTGGCAGCCAGGGTCTGCAATTCACAGTTGCCGTTCTGCACACAAATCGAGCAGGTATGGGTCCGTTCCGCCAGCAGCAGCTCCACCAGCATCTTGCGGTATTCAATCAGTTTGTCGCTGTGGGTGGTGATCTCCATCCCTTCAGCTGCCCTGGTAACGCAGGCCGGAACCGGACGTGGATTACCCTGTAGTTCCACCAGACAGAGGCGACAGCCGCCAACCTCTTCAAGTCCATCCATATGACAGAGGGTGGGGATATCAATCCCCCGCTCACGGGCCACCTCCAGAATGGTCTGGCCCTGACGGGCGCCGATCAGTTCATTATTCATGGTCAAGGTTATAGCTGCCATCAGAAACCCTCCCCGTCACCACGCGAAGCCGCTATCCGCTGCAGCAACTGCTCTCCCAGCAGATGCACCGGCAACTCGTGCATGCTGCAAACCCCGGCCGGACAACGACGCTCTTCTACATGGGCCTCATACTCCTGCCTGAACCAGCGCAGGGTAGAAAGCACCGGATTGGGGGCCGCCGCCCCCAGGCCGCAGAGTGACGTATCTTTCATCATCAGACAAAGCTGTTCCAGGTTCTTCAGATCGCGACTCGTGGAACTGCCGTTGCAGATACGGGAGAGCAGGCGGTAGATCTCCACCGTGCCAGTACGACAGGGCACGCACTTGCCGCAGCTTTCATCCAGACAGAACTCCATAAAGAAGCGGGCCACATCCACCATGCAGCTTTGTTGCCCCATCACGATCAGGCCGCCCGACCCCATGATCGAACCCAGTGCCTGCAAACTCTCATAATCCACCGGCGTATCCAGCTGCTCGGCCGGGATACAGCCGCCGCTGGGGCCGCCGGTCTGGGCTGCCTTGAAAGCTGCACCGTTTGCCATACCACCGCCGATCTCATAGACGATCTCCCGCAGGCTGATCCCCATCGGCACCTCGATCAGGCCGTTATTGACCACCTCGCCGCACAGGGCAAACACCTTGGTACCGCGGCT
>CAZYMK010000404.1:0-2561 GCA_964648885.1 uncultured Geobacter sp.
GACAACCTGCTGATCCTGGGGCGGATGCTGGGACGGATGCACCGTATCGGGGCCCTGCGCTCCTTTGAGCATCGTCCGGTCCTGGATAGCGCCGGTTTTGGCCATCAGAGTGTGGCCCTGATCCGGGAGCGCTTCATGCCGCCCGCCTACCGTGAGAGCTATGGCGCCCTGACCGGGCAGTTGCTGGCAAAAATCGACGCCTGCCTTGCAGACTGCGGTCCGGTCCGTCTGATCAGGGCCCATGGCGACTGCCACAGCGGTAACATCCTCTGGCGTGACCATGCGCCGCACTTCGTGGATTTCGACGACAGCCGCATGGCCCCGGCGGTGCAGGACCTCTGGATGATGCTGTCCGGCGACCGTCAGCGCAAGGCCATGCAGCTGGATGCGCTGCTGGAGGGGTACAACGAATTTTACGCGTTCGACCCGCTTGAACTGCGCCTGATCGAACCGCTGCGCAGCCTGCGGATGCTGCATTACAGCGCCTGGCTGGCCCGTCGCTGGGACGACCCGGCCTTTCCGATCGCCTTTCCCTGGTTCAATACGGTGCATTACTGGGGCGAGCATATCCTGGAGCTGCGTGAACAGCTGGCTGCCCTGGATGAACCACCGCTGGAGCTGTACTGACCTTCTCCACCGGACCTGTTACCCGCTGAGCAGCTCAGGGCGGTTAGCGATTGCACCGCATGCCGTACCATGCTATAGCAACAACGAATCTGACCACAGAGCCCACTCTGTGGTTTTTGTTTTACAAGGAGTTTATCACCATGTCGTTTGAATCTCTTGGCCTGCGGGCCGAACTGCTGAGTGCGATTGCTTCTCAGGGCTATACCACGCCGACCCCGATCCAGGCTGCGGCTATTCCGGCTGTTTTTGAGGGCAGTGATCTGCTGGCCGGTGCCCAGACCGGCACCGGCAAGACAGCAGCTTTTGCCCTACCGATTGTGCAGCGGCTCAGTGAAAAACTTCCCAAAGAAAAACGCCGCAAGCCGCGCGCGCTGGTGCTGGTGCCAACCCGTGAACTGGCAGCCCAGGTCAGTGAGGAGATGAACCGTTTTGCCCGCTGCCTGTCGCTGCGTTCCACCATGATTTACGGCGGGGTAACCATTCAGGCCCAGATCGAGCGGTTGCACCGGGGGGTGGATATTGTGGTGGCCACACCGGGCCGTTTGCTGGACCACGCTGAGCGGGGTACCGTGGACCTTTCCCGGATCGAGTTTCTGGTGTTGGATGAGGCCGACCGGATGCTGGATCTGGGGTTCATCGACGATATCAAACAGGTGGCGGGGTATCTGCCAGCCAGGCATCAGGCCCTGCTGTTTTCGGCAACCTATTCGCAGAGCATCAAGCAGCTGGCCGACGAGCTGCTGGATCAGCCGCTCCGGATTGAGGTGGCCCGTCGTACCATCACCGCCGATGCCGTGACCCAGGCGGTCTATGAGGTGGAAAAAAGCCGCAAGCGGGAGATGATCTCTTTTATGATCCGTCAGGGAGGCTGGAACCAGGTGCTGGTCTTTTGCCGCACCCGTTATGGCGCGGACAAGTTGACCGAAGAACTGCTCTACGACGGGATCAAGGCGGCCGCCATTCATAGCAACAAGAGCCAGTCAATCCGCACCCGGACCCTGGCGGAGTTCAAGCGGGGCGAGTTGCGTGTGCTGGTGGCAACCGATGTGGCGGCCCGCGGGCTGGACATCGAGCGTTTGCCCCATGTGGTGAACTACGATCTGCCGCAGGTGCCTGAGGATTATGTGCATCGTATCGGCCGCACCGGCCGGGCCGGAGAAGAGGGGATAGCTCTTTCGCTGGTCTGCCCGGAGGAACGGCAACTGCTGACCGCGATTGAGAAGCTGCTCACCTATACCATTCCGCGTCAAAATCTGGCGGAGTTTCCGCAGCGAGCCGCCAGGCGCAGTGTGCGGATTCAGGAACTCAAGCAGGCAGCCCAGCCTCCCAAGGCACGCAGCTCGCAGCCAAAATCAAAGCCAACCAAGGCTGCGGCAAAGAGTGCGGAAGTCTTGCCGGCAAAGCCTGCCAAGGCCCGGCGGGGCAAGCCGGTGGTCGAGCACCCCTTTCCCAAAACCGGGCGGCGCGGCCGCCGTGTGTAAGTTTCAAGACCCTGACAGGTCAAAAATATCATGCTGGTTGATTGTAAGGAGTGCTATACTGTATCATGGTAGGGAGTGCTTGAAACAGCAGTACATTCCAGGTTAACAAGGAGGCAGTCATGAGCAAAGGTGTGGACAGCAAAAAAGAAACCAAAAAAGCACCGGCTAAAACCCCCAAAGAAAAGAAGGCTGAAAAGAAGATCAAAAAAGCTGACAAGAAGTAATCTGAACTGCTCTCTGTAAAGTCGGCGTGTATGGGAGCGCTTTGAATGAACAACGGTTTGTGCAGGCCTGCTACGGTAAAAAATTGATCCTGATCGGCTGACATGCTATACAGACAATGAACCTGAACCACAGGGAGTCCCCCTGTGGTTTTTTTATGGGTGAAGAAAGAGAGTAAAAATCCATGATCAGCGCCAACAATATCAGTCTTGCCTATGGCAAGCGTGTCAT
>CAZYMK010000404.1:2571-2794 GCA_964648885.1 uncultured Geobacter sp.
GCAAACCGGTGGTCGAACGCCCCTTTCCCAAAACCGGGCGGCGCGGCCGCCGTGTGTAACAGCTCAGAAATATCACGCTGGTGCTGATAAGGGGTGCTATACTGTACCAAGGCAGGGAGTGCTTGAAACAGTAGTACAACCCAGGTGAACAAGGAGGCAGTCATGAGCAAAGGCGTGGATAGCAAAAAAGAAACCAAAAAAGCACCGGCTAAAACCCCCAAGG
>CAZYMK010000405.1:0-2787 GCA_964648885.1 uncultured Geobacter sp.
ACTCCTCACCACCAAAGCGGGCCACCAAGTCAGTCTGGCGCAGGGTATCCACCAGCAGTCTGGCCAGATGTTTGAGTACGATATCGCCGTTCTGGTGGCCCCAGGTGTCATTGACTTTCTTGAAAAAATCGATATCCAGCAGCATCAGCGACAGGGGCAGCCCGTGCCGTTGTGCCCTGAGCATCTCTTCCTGCAGGCGCCGGTCGAGAAAGCGGCGGTTGAAGATCCCCAGCAGCGGATCGGTAATGGTCTCCTGTTCCAGTTCAACCACCCGCTTCAGTTCCTGTGTAGTGCGGTAGGCGAGAAAACAGACCAGCAGTACAAATACTGCTCCAAAGAAAAATACCACCGGCACCACCATCTCATGCCTGTCGTAATGTGCTCCATGCTTGAGCAGGTAAAATCCCAGATAGCCGCTAATGAACAGTACAATGAAGCCACCCAGCACCCGCCAGCTGGTGCGGTTGATCCCCCGGGGCAGCTCTTTTGCCAGCTTGCGCACAAAGAACAGCGAGCCGGTAAGCAGCAGCGCGCCGCTCAGCAGAAAGAGCGTCATCAGATCGCATACGCAAAACGGCAGCACCAGTTGTGCCTGCAGGGTCTCAAGGGGTGGTGTCATGGGCTTTTCTCCAAAATAAAGGTCACCGGACCGTCATTGATCAGTGCCACCTGCATATCGGCCTGAAAGATACCGGTCTGCACCGGCAGTCCCAGCGTGCTCAGTGCGGTAACAAAATAGTCATACAGCCGTTTTCCTTCTTCAGCCGGTGCAGCAGTGTCAAAGGAAGGACGACGCCCCTTGGCGCAGTTGCCGGCCAGGGTAAACTGGGAAACCGCCAGAATCGCGCCGCAGACATCCACCAGCGAGCGGTTCATCTTGCCGTCGTCATCCTCAAAGACCCGCAGGGTGGCGATTTTCTCCGCCAGCCAGTCGGCCTGGGCCTGCTGGTCTCCCTTCTCCACTCCCAGCAGCACCAGCAGCCCCTGGCCGATCTCTCCCACCACCCTGCCTTCAACCGTCACGGAAGCAGAGGTAACCCTTTGAATCACTGCCTTCATGGCCTGCCCCCTTGTTTTACCTGATAACGATACCACCAAACTTTACCGGCTGCCAGTTGAATGAGGCTGTATTTTTGTTATGGATGCACATAGATGTCGCTGTTTGCAAAACCGGTGCTATTGGGTATAGTTTCTGCCACACCAGTGACCGTCATGATCTGCGGTGCTGACGACACACAAAGGGGAGCTGCTGCATGGCACGAGCAAAGCATTGTTATCCCGGCCTGATGAGCCTGCTGCTACTGGGGGCATTTCTGTCTGGTTCTGCAGTGGCAGCTGAAACGCCGACTGCCATTCCCTCTGTGCAGGCACAGCCAGAAGGTGATCCCCGTGAAGTATTCCAGCGTTCAGGGATCAATTCCTTTGACAAAGGGGCGTTGTCCAACATTGTCATGCGGGGATACCAGCGGGAAAACCTGCAGTTCAGTTTTGATGGCGCCTTGTATGCCGGCGCAGCACCCTTCAGGACGGATGCTGCGCCGGTTCTGATCAATACCGGCGTACCGTCCCGGATTGTGGTGATCAAGGGGCCATACAACCTCACCCAGCCAGGCGCCCTGGGGGGAAGTGTAGAGCTGGTGAGTGCCGATAATCCGCAGCGTTTTTCAGCCCGCAGCTCTTTTAGCTACAGCCAGTTTAACGCACTGGATGGCAGCGCAGTTGCGGGGATCGGTAATCAGCAGGCAAGCCTGTCAATCGGCTACCGGGGACGCAGTTCAGGGGTGCCTGAGGCAGGCGATGGGGTGTCTCTGTTAAGAACCTCCTATCCAAACAGCAACAACAACTACAGACCGGGGGTTGAAGATCGGCAGATGTATACCGTACACCACGCCTGGATCAAAGGAGGCGTGGACACCGGTCCCGGCAGTCGCCTTGAGCTGTCTTACGCCCTGTTGTATGGGGAAGAGGTGAAAGTGCCCACACAAAACTTTGATGTTAGCGAGGAGCAGGTGCATCGCGCACAGGGCAAGTGGGTCATCCGGAACATCAACCGGTTTGTGCAGGAGCTGAAACTGCAGGCGTGGGGCAACTATGCGCGTACTGCTGCCGATGACCGCTGGCGTGAGACCGCCGATCCCGCCAACAGCGCACTGCCGTACCGCAGTTTCTTGAACCGTAACTATGCCATGTCTAACAGGTTTGAGGCGGTTATGGCCGGGGCCAGGGCAGTAACCCTCCTGAAGGTTGACGCCGGGCAACTGCAGGCAGGAGTTGACTGGTACCAGAGGAGCTGGAACGGCAGCTATTCGTCGCTGCTCAGAAGTAATTCCGGTGCTAAGACACCGGTATTTGCGTACCGGGATGACCAAACCCAGATCCCTGATGTAACGACACAAAACATCGGCCTGTTTGTTACCTTCGGGATGCCGCTGACGGAACGGCTGCGGGCGGTGGTTGCAGCGCGCGGTGATATTAGCCGGATCGATGCCGATGGCCTGACCATGCAGCAGCAGCTCTACTTCAGGAATTATTATCCTGCCCAGGGGATTCCCGGCGGACGTGATTTTGCCGATTGGGGGGCCAATGCCCAGCTGTTTTACCAGATACGTCCCGAGCTTGAGCTCTACCTGAAGGCGGGGCGTGCCAACCGGCTGCCTGATCCCCATGAGCTCTACTCAAGTCAGGTTCGGCAAGGAAGCAATCTGGCGGGAAATCCGTTTCTGCGGCAGACCGTGCTGCACCAGGGAGACATTGGCGCTATCTGGGCTACCGGGGGGCTGCGTGCCG